>JBPOIR010000046.1:0-18861 GCA_052034335.1 Pseudomonadota bacterium
TATTTCGCATTTTTTTTCATCACGAATGTTATTTTTTACAATTACCGACTGGTGTACTACCAAGCGCATTAGCCACCTTAAAAAAATATGCACGATTTTCTAAAGTTAAACTGGAAGATGTGAGTGAACAATGGCAGCGGATTGGGATCTGGTTAGCACACGGTGATCTAGAAGCCACAGATTTTGAAAATAACCTCAAAGACATTATCCTGCTCCCACTGCCTAGTCCTGAACCCTATAAACGCTTTGAACTCATTGGCTCTCCCACTGTTGTTAAACCCTTATGGGATCGCTTTCTGGCATCTGAAAATTTAGTCATCTCTGATTTTGATGCGTGGAAATCTTTAGATATACAAGCAGGGATTCCCGAAATTTGGCCAGAAACCACCGAACAATTTCTACCACACAGCTTAAATTTACCGGCATTAGGTGCTGTGAGCTTTAATAAGGGTTGTTATTGCGGACAAGAAATAGTCGCCAGAATGGAATATCGCGGCAACGCAACACACAAATTGTTTAATACCGCTGCAACAGATGCTGAAAATATTCCACTACCAGGCGCAGCCTTGTATGCTGAAAATGGCAGTGGTGAAATTATTGGAACGGTTGTTACGGCAAGTCGAACTGAAATACTGGGTGTTAAGTCTAAACAACAAGCGTAGAATCCTCATCCGCCCTTCGGGCACCTTCTCCACAACAAGTTGTGGAGAAGGAATCGCACTGCACAATGTTTTTCAGAATTCTTTATTCATCTTGAATGCAAACCAATGAAAAAACTCAAGCTACTTTATGCATCACACTTGCATGCATTAACTTTGCCAATGTTTTGATTGTTGGATTTTTGTGCTTCAACGAATGGTATAACGTTGATCTCGGGATATGCGAATTTTTAGCCATTTGAACCCTATTCACAGTGTCCAAATAAATCTCAATAATCTCCATAGCGCCTTCAGGATCATTATTTAAGAGACATGCCATAATGCTTGCACCAATTCTTTTAGTGTCTAATAATTCCTTGGTTGGATGCCACTCTTTCGAATTCGAAAGAAGGTTTTTTTTTGAAGATACGCTTCGCTTCTGAGATATTGCTGACCTGCCCATTTTTATTTCCTCCTAAAAGCAACAATATATTTTGCTCAAACAAATGCGCATAATAAATTCGTCGCCCATTCTTCCACCTAAGTTCCCAAACTGTATTATCTTGAGAAACCGATTTATGATCACCAAAATGTCCCTCAAGCTCAATACAAGATATTCTGCCTCGAATCTGCTCTTTTTCTTTAACCGTGCGCTTTGAAAACCATGCCTCAAATTCTGGCCTTATGAATACCTTGTAAGCCCTACTAATCATAAAGTGTACAACATATTAGACAGTAAAGCAAACTAATTATTTTGCTTGATCGGCTGTGCCTATAAGCCGCCCATTTTGTTAGTGCAAGGTAAAACATCCGATCCGCTCCCAAAAGATATATATCTTCAGAGCATAATCAGTGCCTTTTGGGAAAACAATCCGATAAATAACCTAGGAACACAAAATGGAAAAAGACAAAATCAAACTTTAACACCTTGTGCCTTCATATGCGGAAACAACAAAACATCTCGAATCGAAGGCGAATCCGTTAATAACATCACCAGTCGATCAATCCCAATGCCTTCGCCCGCGGTTGGCGGCAAGCCATGCTCCAGTGCGACCACATAATCGTTGTCAAAATGCATGGCTTCTTCATCACCGGATTCTTTGGCTTCCACTTGCTTTTGGAATCGCGCTGCTTGATCTTCCGCGTCATTTAACTCCGAAAAAAGATTTGCAATTTCGCGCCCCGCAATAAACAGCTCAGCACGATCGGTCACATCGGGATTTTTGTCGTTACAACGCGCCAGTGGCGAAACTTCGGTTGGATATTCTGTAATAAAAGTCGGCTGTTGCAGTTTCGATTCAACGGTACAATCAAATAATTCTAATTGTAATCTCCCTAAACCCCAGGCTTTATCAATCGCAACGCCGTGTTTTTTCAACAAGGTTGTTAAGGCTAAGCGATCTTCTAAATCTGCGCTTTTAACATCCGCATTAAAATGCAAAATAGCTTCTTTAATGGTATATCTCTCGAAAGGCTTAGAGAAATCCAGTGTTTTTTCTTGATACGTTACTGCCAATGTTCCCAACGCTTTTTGAACAATGTCTTTCAAAAGTTCTTCCGTCAAATCCATTAAATCAAAATAATCCGCATACGCCTGATAAAATTCCACCATCGTAAATTCTGGATTATGACGGGTTGAAAGACCTTCATTTCGAAAATTACGGTTAATTTCAAATACGCGTTCGAATCCTCCAACCACCAATCTTTTTAAATACAGCTCTGGTGAAATCCGCAAATAAAGATCCATATCTAGCGCATTATGATGCGTAATAAACGGCTTAGCAGCAGCGCCTCCCGGGATCGTTTGCATCATGGGGGTTTCGACTTCTAAAAAATTTCGGTTGGTTAAAAATTCACGTAAGGTTTGAATGACTTTAGAACGCAGAATAAACGTCTTACGTGTCTCTTCGTTCGCAATCAGATCTAAATAACGCTGACGATACCGCGTTTCATGATCGGTTAATCCATGCCATTTATCAGGAAGTGGTCGTAAGGCCTTGGTTAATAATTGCAGTTGCTGAACTTTAATAGAGAGCTCACCTGTTTTGGTTTTAAATAAAACACCCTCTACGCCTAATATATCGCCCAAATCCCACGATTGAAATTCATCATAGATACCTTCTGACAAGAGATCTTGTTTAACATATAATTGAATACGCCCCGACATATCTTGAAGATGCACAAAACTTGCCTTGCCCATTAAGCGACGCGTCATCATGCGACCCGCAACCGACACTCTAACGTTTTCTGTTTCTAAATTTTCGGGTGTTTCTAAAGCATACGAAAGACATTGAACAGCTGAATGCGACGGCCTAAATGCATTTGGAAAAGGATTCCCTTTTTCCCGAAGCTTTAAAAGTTTTGATCTACGTTGTGCAATTTGTTCGTTGGTATCACCCAAAATTTCTGTTTCTATCATATGCCCGCCTTTAAACTTGCTTCAATAAAAAGATCTAAATGTCCATCTAAAACACTGCTGGTGTCTGTCGTCTCAAAACCCGTGCGTAAATCTTTAATACGCGATTGATCCAACACATAAGAACGAATTTGGCTACCCCAGCCAATATCCGATTTATTGTCTTCTAATGCCTGCTTTTCCTGGGATCGTTTTTGCTGTTCAAGCTCATACAATTTCGCTTTTAATTGCTTCATCGCATAAGAACGATTTTTATGCTGCGAACGATCGCTTTGACACTGCACAACGGTGTTGGTCGGTATGTGGGTAATCCGAATGGCCGAATCCGTTCTATTAACGTGCTGACCACCTGCACCACTGGCGCGATACGTATCAATACGCAAGTCTGCAGGATTAATATCGACTTCAATATCATCATCAATTTCGGGATATACAAAGACAGAGGCAAAAGAGGTATGTCTACGATTGCCGGAATCAAAAGGCGATTTGCGAACAAGTCTATGTACACCTGCTTCGGTTCTTAGCCAACCATAAGCATACTCGCCTTCAAATTGAATGGTTGCGCTTTTAATGCCGGCGACTTCGCCTTCCGATAATTCTACCAGCGTTGTTTTAAATCCGCGACGCTCACCCCATTTTAGGTACATCCTTAATAACATTTCTGCCCAATCTTGAGCCTCGGTACCACCCGATCCCGACTGAATATCCATAAATGCGTTATTGGGATCCATTTTATTCGGAAACATACGCTGAAATTCAAGATGTTCTACAATATCGGTGAGGCGTTGCCCCTCTGCAAATAAAGCTTGAATAGTTTCTTTGTCTTGCTCTTCTATCGCAAGATCCAATAGTTCTTGTAATTCCGTTAGACCTTGTTCTAATGTTTGGATTTTAGTGACAACTTTTTCTAATTCCGATCGTTCTCGACCCAGTTCTTGTGCTTTGGTTGGATTATGCCAAATGGCAGGATCTTCGAGTAAACGGCTAACTTCGGTTAATCGCTCTTCTTTCAGATCATAGTCAAAGATACCCCCGAAGAGCTTTTGTTCTTTCGAAGAGATCTTTGATCAACTGTATAAATGGATTAATTTCTATCATATTATTTATTGTCTATCTCATGAGGCGGACACCGTAGAGGGTCACAGACGGGCGGACACGGCGGTCCGCCCCCTACATCTGATTTATCTATGCCACTTCAGTCGTTTTTTCACGAACACCCGCGGTTATTTTATCTAACCATTCCTGTAGAACCTTAGCCTGACGAACTGCCAGCTTTGGATCTTTAAAAGTATGTGTTAACAAGTAAATGCCTTGTATGTTCGATACCAAATTCAAAGCATAATCAGCGGCTTTATCGCCAAATCCAAAGGATCGGAACTGCGTTTCGCACCACATCAGCAAATCATGCAACAACTTGGCGGCTTGATCTGCTAAGGATCCACCCTGCTTGCCTAATTCCTGACACAATCCGCCCACGGGACAACCATATCGCGCTGTTAATTCCAAATCTTCTGTGCTGAACTGAAGCAAAGCGAGTAAACGCGCTTTAGCATCTGCCAACTCATTCAATTTGCTAAAAAATTCATTATTCTCAGCTGCCCGTCTTTCGATAACAGCTTCACCAATGGCTTCCTTGGTTTTAAAATAATAATAGACATTCCCTAAAGGAACATCCGCTTCTTGTGCAATATCTGCAAGTGTCGTTTGATTAAACCCTTTTTGGTGAATTAACACTTTCGCTGCTTCAATTAAACGAACACGTTTATCTGTTTTCCGTGGCATAGCGTCTTAAATCCATTGCTAAAAATTAAGGGGAAGTGTCCCCACATCTTAGTTACGAACCTGGTAAACCCACTCGATCGTAACCACCCAATTCACTAACTATGAGATTATACAAAATCCCACGTCAGTTGCATACCAATTAAATCAGCTCGCGATTTGCTGGTGCCTCTGAAGCTTTGTGCGCTCTGAATTGTTCCTATCGCCGTTGGAGCCGATTGATTTATGTTAGCTTTCTTGAAAAAGATATGCGCATAACCAAAATCTAAAACCAATGCGCTGCTTATACGGTACTGAGCCCCTATAGCAGCCCAGGTGCGATTTTGATCCGGAATCGCGGTTGTACGATTGCTATCGCGTGTAGGTGTTCTATCAAATGCCGTTCCCACTTTAAATTTCCAAGGCTCGCACAGTTGGTAACTAACTCCCAATGCGTATCGCATCGAATCTTTAAAGTTTTCGGTGGTAACAAGCTGCGTTCCATTATCAAAGCGAAGTCTTAACTCGTTAAATCGCTTCCAATGCGTCCATTGAATATCTGCCATGATTGCCCATTGATCATCAAATTCATGATACACACTCAGAACCGCTGATTCTGGCAAAGTGATATCAGCGCGTACCGCTGTCGGTAGCGGAGCCGGTATTAATGCACCTGCTGCTGCCGTATTCCCTCTGGCTTTTATTTTTACTTTAGAACGATAATGCGCACCTATCCGTGTATTGCAATCATTGAATTCATACAATACGCCAGCATGATACCCTACGCCCCAATTACTGGCGGCATTTTCTACGAAGTTGTCTGGTACAAGTGCAGGATTGTTTATACCGACTCTAGTGTCCACTTTAGCTTGAGCGTACAATGCATCAACACCCGCTCCTATGGAAAAACCACTATTAAAACCATACGCGAGGCTGGGTCCAATATCGACCGTACGTATTTCTGCCCGTGTGCCCATATAACGGTTAAAGTCGGTAACCTTAAAATTATTTTTTAAGCCGAAGGGAGAAGCGATATTTAAGGCAAACACCCAACTGTCATCGATTCTTTTGGCATAATGTAGGCTTGGAATAACTAATTGATCTTTCCCTTTTGCGCTACCCGCACCCATAGGTGCATTATTGATAGCTGTGGCACTCGTCGCATTTTGTGTGGTTTGTGAATTAACGTACACACCCGCAATCGCAATTTGTTCTTGCCCCAATCGCACTAAGCCTGCGGGATTATACCACCCGGTGCTCGCGTCTTCCGCTGAAGAAACAGCGCCTGCGTAAGCAGTACCCAGATCTTTAGCGTTTTGTTCGTTCAGTGAGAAAGCGGATGACCAAACGGGGGCGGAGGCACCTGCCAATCCACTGATAGCCAATAAACTGATAAGCCTTTTGTAAATCTGATGATCCCTTTTAATAGCCATACTGAAAAACTCCCTTTTTTATAGCCAGTGAAGACAATTACCTAAAGGTAAGTGTCCAATATCTCTTTTTAGAAATGGATTGTCAAATAGGTCAACCATCAATTTAACTTTTTTTTGACCTAGGGCAGACACGGCGATCCGTCCTGCGTATCATCTTGCAGCATCTTATTACAGAACGTGCCTCCCCTTCCTGGCACAGCGCCCCAGAAGTCGTAAAAGTTTTAATGTTTCTGATAACATCCGCCAGTGAAAAATCCGTAGGATCGGACCGCCGTATCCGACCTGGTTCAATTACAACAATCGCATGGACGTGATTTGGCATTACAATAAAAGCATCAACATGGAGACCAAAATGCCGATTTTTTACTTAGTGTAATGGGTATATAATTATCGTCACCCCGCTATAATTATCTCCATCCCGCATCCGGTAAAAACCGATCGCCATACCGTTGAGCCAATAAATTCAATCGTTGAAACAACAACGATTCGCCTTGCTCTGCTATATAATGCATCAGTCCCCCGCGAAACGGCGCAAATCCTGTGCCCAATATCATGCCCGCATCTAAAGCATCCGCGTCTGCAACAATCCCTTCTCTTAAGCAAGCAACCGCTTCGTTCATCATCGATAAAATCAGGCGATCAAGTGCATCTTCGGGTAATCGATAATGTTCCGGCAATTTTGGACGAATGATTTTTCCATTTTTGAATTGATAAAATCCTTGGCCTGTTTTTTTACCTAAATTCCCCGCCTCGACGCGTTTTCGCAATTCGGTTGGAATAGCCACTTTAAAATAATGCGCTAAGCTTTCTGCGCCATAGAGACAAACATCTAAGCCTACCGTATCCGCAAGTTCGATAGGTCCCATCGGCATCCCAAATTCCACAGCTGCTTTATCGATAGCAACTGCAGGAATACCCGATTCGAACAATCGCACGCTTTCCAATAAATAGGGCATTAAAATACGATTGACCAAAAACCCGGGTGAACTTTTAACCTGCAAGGGGATTTTTTCAATCGCGCGTACAAAACGCATCCCGTGTTGAATTAAATTCAGATCCGTCGATTCTGTATCAATCACCTCTACTAAAGGCATTTTGGCGACGGGATTAAAGAAGTGCAGCCCTATGATCCTCTGTTGTACCGCGGGATCCTCACTTAACTCTTTTAGGGGAATTGTTGAGGTATTTGTTGCAAATATCGCCTCTTTTTTCGCCTCGCTCGCCAAGGTCATAAACAAGGCTTTCTTGGCTTCTGCTTTTTCAATAATGGCTTCAATAATTAAATCTGCGGTTTTAATTCCACAGCCTTTTATATCGGGCATTAATCTATCCATTGCGGCTTGTACCAAATGCGGCTCTTTTAATTGTTTTTTAAACAAGACTTTTGCGCGCCCCAGCGCTGTTGCAATCACTACTGTATTTTGATCTTGCAAGGTAACACGGAGACCTTTTAATGCGCACCAGGCAGCAATATCTCCACCCATAACGCCCGCACCCACGACATGGACATGTTCAGGTCTAAAGGGTGACTCCGATCCTAAACGCCTTAATTTTTCTTGCAGATCAAAAACCCGAATCAAATTTCGCGCTGTTTCACTCTGGGCCAATTGACAAACAGAATTTGCCTCCGCTATAAATGCTGCGTCATGGGACACACCCTGATCGATCCAATGTTGCAAAGCAGCGTAGGGTGCCGGATAATGTGCGCGATTCACTTTAGCAGAAATGGCCTTTAATAAAAATTTTCCTAAAATAGGTCGAACAAAATGTCGATTGGTAAAATGCTCGATAACGTTTGCTGTTCTAACTTTAGGTTGAGTTTTTACAAAATAACGCGCAGCAACCAAACTCTGACGTTTCGGCACCGATACATCCACAACACCCATTTTGCGCGCGGCTTTTGCTCCCACTGTTCGCCCAGACAAAATTAAATCCATTGCTTTAAGTCCACCGATTAATCTCGGAAGACGAACGCTGCCACCCCATCCGGGCTGAATGCCTAATCGCACTTCGGGCAAACCCAACTTAGTTTTAGGATCTTCGATTGCGATACGGTAACGACAAGCCAAGGCGAGTTCTAACCCGCCCCCCAAACAATAACCCTCAATCAACGCCACCGTTGGAAAAGATACACTGGCGAGGTGATTAAAAACCGTTTGACCTTGTTGTATCAAATTAACAATCGTTTCTAAAGATTCCGTGTTTTTAAATTGTTGAATATCCGCACCTGCACAAAATCCATTCTTTTTGGACGAATCGATAACAAGCCCCAATGGCTTTGTACCTGTCTCTAAAGATTGAATAACAGATAATAATTCTTCTAACACCACTAAGTCTATGGTATTCGTTTTTGAATCTTGCTTATCAAAGGTTAACCACGCAATATTATCTTCATCACGCTCGATATGCCAATGACTATAACTTATTTTATCCATTTAAACCGCCTCCAATAACATCGCGCCCCCTTGGCCACCACCGATACACAAGCTTGCAACGCCACGCTTCGCACCCTTTCTTTTTAACACATGCAACAAATGTAAAACCAATCGAGCGCCTGTTGCGCCAACCGGGTGCCCAATCGCAATCGCACCACCATCGACATTCAATTTTTCAAGTGGAATTGATCCCAACGATTTTAAACACGCCAACATTTGGGCAGCAAAAGCTTCATTCATTTCCCAATAATCAATATCTGATAGGGACAAGTCTTGTTCTTGAAGCAATTTTTGAATAGCGTAGACGGGACCTAAACCCATAACAGCCGGATCAAGCGCAGCCCAAGCGGTATCTACAATTTTGCCCAAAACAGGTAAATCATATTTTTTTACACTCGATTCGCTCGCCAAAATCAAAAAAGCTGCGCCATCGGTCACTTGCGAACTATTGCCCGCGGTTACACTACCAAAGGGTTTATCAAAAACAGGTTTTAAGGTTGCTAATTTTTCTATGGTAGAACCCGCGCGCACCCCGTTGTCCGATTCTATCATGCCACCTTGCCAATCAAATAAGGGCGTTATTTCGTCAAAAAAACCCTCCTTTTGGGCAGCATTGGCTCTGTCGTGACTTTGAACAGAAAAAGCATCCATGGCTTCGCGTGTAATCCCGAATTCGTAAACTAAATTTTCGGCGGTTTGTCCCATCGATAAATTAACAATCGGATCACTTAAGCCTTTCAACAATGAAAGAATGGGTTTTAAAAAATAGGGTCTAAACTGTAGTAATGATTTTAATTGATCGATAAGCCCTTTACGGGATCTCAGCTGTGCTAAAAAAATAGCCATCTCGTTAGGATACAATAAGGGCGCTCGACTCATACACTCTGTTCCACCTGCCAATACAAGCTCTGATTTTCCGCTTCTAATATTAAGCGCGGCACTTTCTAATGCCTGTAGCCCCGATGCACAATTTCTTTGTACTGTAAAAGCGGGAACCTCAATACCACATCCCGATCTTAAGGCAATAATACGCGCGATATTCGCTTCATCCGCGGCAGGTGCCACACATCCCGCAATCACTTCATCAATCTCGCTCGGTTTAAACGGCTGACGCGCCAATAAGGGGCCCAGAGCTGCAACTGCCAAATCCGCAGCCGATAAGGGATTCGGTTTTCCCATTGCCTTAATAAAAGGTGTTCGCAATCCGTCTACCACATACACATCTTTCAGTTTGTTTTTCATACGTTCTTCCTACTCAATACCCTTACGCTTAACTCGCTCTGCTCAAACAAACCTCGCTCAAAAACGAAAGTTTTTTACAGAGCCTTAAATTCATCCACACGAATGGCTTCTTGCCTCGCCGTATCAAAGTCCCCTAACAAACGTGCTTCTTCCTGCGTGAGTGCTTGAAGCGCTAGTGCCTGTGCAATACTCTCAGTTAAGCTCAGCTTTTTGGGAATAACCCCCTGCTTAGCCAAAGCTTCCAATTTAAGTGAAGCCGCTTCGGCAGCAATCATTTTATCTAAAGTCTCGTCCAACTGAACAACGGGATTGTGCGTTATTTTACCAAAATAAAAATGCTGTGTTAAACGATTTCTAAAGTCCCCTGGCACCATCATTTCTGTGGCTAAATGATTCTCTAAAACATCATTGGGTCGCTGATAAGCACGACCATAAGGAAAAACTAAAAAACGAAGGGCAGTGCCGATAATCCGGTTCGGAAAATTGCTAAAAAATTCTAAAAACGCGTTTTGGATTTGGTACAAACAGGTTTGCACACACCAATTTACAGAAGTCGAATCATCTTTTTTATTACCAACATCTTGAAAATATTTCAAAACAGCCGAGGCTAAATATAAATAACTTAAGACATCGCCTAACCGAGCCGATAATCGCTCGCATCGCTTTAATTTACCTCCTAACAAAATTAATGCAACATCAGAAACAAACGATAAAGCAACGCTCATACGACTCAATTGCCGATAATAATGCTTAAAGCATCGTGTCTTTGGGGCACGACAAAAACCACCCGCGGTTAATGAATGAAAAAACATTCTCGCCTTATTAGACAACGTATATTGCAAATGCTTAAAAATAGTCCGATCGAAGTCCAAAATACCCATCGCTTCATTGGGATTAGCCATTGCCTTCATCTCTGCTTGAACATAAGGATGGCATCGAACAACGCCCTGCCCAAAAATAATCAAATTTCGGGTTAATATATTGGCGCCTTCAACCGTAATGCTAATGGGAATGCTTGCGTAAGCATTCGCCAAATAATTATTGGCACCTAACATAATACCACGTCCCCCGTGGATATCCATAGCATCATTTACAACCTTGCGACTCATCTCTGTCAGATGGTATTTGGCAATGGCTGTCACGATAGCCGGACGAATTTTTTGATCTAATGCCCCGAGCGTCAACAATCGGGTTGCTTCAATCATATAGGTATTGCCAGCAATATTTGCCATTAATGCTGCAACCCCTTCAAATTTACCAATAGGGGTATTAAATTGTTTTCGGATACGGGCATAAGCGCCCGTCGTACGATACGCGATTTTCGAAGAAGCCGCGGTTAATGCAGGCAAAGAGATCCCTCTGCCCGCCGATAAACATTCGACTAACATATGCCAGCCTTTACCAATCATCTGCTCACCGCCAATAATCCAATCTAAAGGCACAAACACATCCTTGCCGCGCGTTGGACCATTCATAAAGGATTGATGTAAGGGAAAATGTCTAAGGCCGCACTCTACACCGGGATGCGTTGTTGGGATCAAACAAACAGTGATACCCAATGCTTCTTTTTCGCCTAATAACTTGTTGGGATCACGCAATTTAAATGCGAGACCTAACACTGTCGCAACCGGCGCTAAGGTAATGTAGCGCTTATCCCAAGTTAATTTCATCCCTAAGATTTTTTTTCCTAAAAACTCACCTTCACACACAATACCCACATCTGTAATCGCACTGGCATCCGATCCGGCTTCTGGTGAAGTTAAAGCAAAACAGGGTATTTCTTCGCCACGCGCCAACCGCGGTAGGTAATGTTGCTTCTGATGCTCTGTGCCGTAATTGATCAGCAATTCAGCCGGTCCCAAAGAATTCGGTACCATGGCAGTAATCGCAGCGGTTAAACTGTGTGTTGCAAGCTTTTGCACAACCTCGGAATGCGCCAATGCACTAAACCCAAGCCCACCATAACTTTTCGGAATAATCATACCGAAAAAGCCTTTTTCTTTTAAAAAAGTCCAGACGGGTTTTGGCAAATCGCGTGTCATATGGGAAACGGTCCACTCATCGAATAAAGCACACAATGCTTCTACGGTATTGTTCAAAAAATGTAATTCTTCTTGTGTAAGCGTTGGTTGTGGCATTGCTAATAAACGATCCCAATTGGGCCGCCCTCTCAATAATTCGGATTCCCACCAAATATCACCCGCTTCAATCGCTTCTCTTTCCGTGCTACTCATCTTGGGCATCTTGTTTTTAAATACACGAAAAATAAAAGTGCTGAGAAACCGTTGTCTAAAAAACGATAGATGAAATAGCACAATCCAAACAGCCAATATACCCCATAGACTTACTTGCAGGGGTACCGTGAAAAACGTGTGCGCTTGCATTACCCCAAGAGAAAGCGCACCTGTCAGCGTCCAGACCCATAACGGCGCTGCAAGATAGGCTAGCCCCCAAACAGCGACGATAAGCGCGATGCCCGCTGCTAAATATGAAAATTCCATTGATTCGCTCCCCTTGCGTGTTTCTGTCCTTGGAAGGTACACCTAAATTTTAGAACAAACTCAAACCTTTCAGTGAAAAAAAAACCGTTTTGAACAAATAAATATCCAGATGTCTAATTTAGTTGATAAACTATTAATTGAAAGATGATAAATTTTAAACAGAAGGGGAGCAAGAAATCATGGTACGTACACATGAATACCCAGTGATAGGGGTCTGGTATTGGGATATAGAACATGCTGATCAATTTGAAATCGTCGCCGAAGACAAATTAGATGGGTGCATTGAAATCCAATATTTTTCAGGAGAGATTGAAGAGGTTGATATAAGTACTTGGTTTGAAATGCGTGTTGTCTCTATTGCTGCGCCTAAAGATTGGTCAGGCCCCTATGAAATTGAAAAAGACACCTTCTCCGATTTGGAAGAATTGACAGAAGAAGGTAAGCACCCAAACGACTGGTCTGATCCGCTTGATGAGGTATGACGCCTCCAAACCACACGCTCCTCACCTGACTCCTTGATTTTTAAACAGTCTGGACAACAGAACAGCATTGTATTAAGATAGTCATTGGCCTTAGACTTCAACTCAATCCACAGGAAGTTTTATGACTAAACCAATTAAGCTAACGAAAAGACAGCAAGAGATCCTTGATTTAATCCAATCGCACATCAATGCGGCAGGATCTCCACCGACGCGTGCAGAAATTGCGAAAACCATGGGGTTTCGTTCTCCCAATGCGGCGGAAGATCACTTAAGAGCGTTAGCACGCAAAGGCGTCATTGAGCTTGTTCCCGGCACCTCACGTGGCATACGCCTTTTAAAAACGACTGGGGGTATTCCCATAGTAAAAATGGATCGCATTGTCTCTCATCAGCCCATCCTGTCTGACAACCATCTTGAGGGAACATGCAAACTCGATCGCCACTTTTTTAAACCCAGCATTGATTTTTTACTGCAGGTTTCGCATAAGGAATATCCAGAACACCATATCGCGGTAGGTGACTATCTCGCGATTCACCAAACGCAAGAGATCCATTCTGGGCAACTCGCTGTAACACGATTAAATCACGAAATCAATATTCAACGTTACACGACAGATAACTTCCCCCAAAATCTTATCATCGAAGGATTAGTGATAGGCGTTATTCGAACCTTAAACCACACCTCTCTACGCTAATGACACACCCGAAAGTAAAACGCGTTATTGTTGGGCTTTCGGGTGGTGTTGATTCTTCTATCGCCGCGCTCCTTTTACAGAAACAGGGTTTTCAGGTTGAAGGCCTTTTTATGAAAAATTGGCAAGAAGACGATAATGATAGCCATTGCCCCGCCACACAAGATTTAATGGATGCTCAAAAAGTTTGTGAAAATTTACGCATCCCACTCCACACGATTAATTTTTCAAATCAATATTGGGACAATGTCTTTGAACATGCCTTAGCAGAATATCGATTAGGGCGCACGCCCAATCCCGATATTTTATGTAACCGCGAAATTAAATTTAAAACTTTTCTAGATTATGCAATCGATCTGGGTGCCGATTATATTGCGACGGGACATTATGCTGCAATTTCTGAAAATGAGAATACTTTTCAGCTGCATAAAGCCAAAGATCTGAATAAAGATCAAAGTTATTTTCTGTATACGCTAAATCAAACAGCGCTTTCAAAAACTTTATTTCCCATCGCGCATTTGGAGAAACCTTTTGTACGAAAGCTGGCAGCGGAAGCCGGTTTTCCGAATTGCGATAAAAAAGACAGTACAGGGCTTTGTTTTATTGGCGAACGAAAATTTAAAAATTTCCTCAATACCTACCTGCCCACACAAAAAGGTAACATGGAGACGCCCGATGGAAAAATAATAGGCACGCATGATGGCTTGATGTTTTACACTTTGGGGCAACGACAAGGATTAGGTATAGGCGGACGCCAAAATGGAGAGAATGCCCCCTGGTATGTCGTCGGCAAAGATCTGGCACGCAATGTACTCATTGTGGCAGAAGGTGATAATCACCCGCTGCTCTATGCCCACACTTTAACGGCTAATCAATTGCATTGGGTAGGAGGTTCTGCCCCTCAAACACACTTTAGATGCACCGCAAAAATTCGATATCGACAAACAGAAGAGCCTGCAACTGTCGAAATGCTAAACGCTGAGACTTGCGCCGTCACCTTTGAAAATCCACAGCGTGCAATTACTCCGGGTCAATCGGTGGTTTTTTACGAAGAGTCCATTTGTTTAGGTGGAGGTATTATCCAATGATACCCTCTCCTGTCAATCTTAGAGCTTTAGCTTTAGCCGGCGTTTTTCAAGCGGCGGCTTTAGTAAAACAACTCGCAAAAACAGGGCGTGTCGATCAACCGGCTTTTTTGGCGAGCATTCAAAGCATTTTTAAAATTGATGTAGACAGCGCTACAGACGTCTACGAATCGCCTGAAAACTTAACTTTAGGATTACAAGAACTTATCCGGCTTTTTACGAATAATCAGCTCCCTAAAGATCCTGAAATAGCCCGTTACGTTTTTTCTTTGTTACATCTCGAAAAAAAACTCTCGAAAAATACTAAAATGCTTCTGCAACTTCGTACAGGAATAAAGCGTGCAACGCTGCAAGCCGCGCATTTTTCACCCACGCACGAAAACGTCATGGCTAATCTAGCTTCTTTATATACTGATACGCTCAGCACCTTTAGTTTTAGGATCCATGTTACAGGCGATCCTCTCTACCTTAACCAAACGTATCATGTCAATAAAGTACGTGCGCTCTTATTAGCGGGTGTACGTGCAGCTGTTTTATGGCAACAGCTGGGTGGACGCCGCTGGCAGCTTCTCCTTTCTCGTACAAGTATTTTGCACACTGCTCATGAATGGCTAAATGAACTTATCACTGAAGAGACTGTCTGACTTAATACGAGTCTAGTCATCAGTGAGGTAGATGCATGTCCCCAAAGTTGCCCGATAAGGAAACAGAAAGCTCTACGCCTGAGCTGAAAAAAGATATTCCTTCTGAGCAAAACGCAAAAAAACCTATCACTTTTCAAAGAGATTTAGAACAAAAAAAATTACAAGAAGACTCAGAAGCTCTTTCTCGGAAGGTACTCGACATATCTGAAAACCTTAAGCCTAAACCTAAAAACTAACGCGCCATTCGCAGCCGACGTTTCATTGAAAATAAAATGGGAATAACCGATAACAACACAAAACTAACCGCTAGCATCGCTTGATAGACCGTTCGGTCTCCCGTTTCTAATTGTGCTGGGGGCAAATACACTATCCAAAATCCAAAGACACAGGCAACAATACCAACGCTTGCAACACACCAGGCCCCCCATTTACCACCCGGGATCCTAAAAGCCCTTGGCGTATTCGGCTGAGAGTAACGTAGCTTTAGCATCGCTGCAAAAACGATCCCATACTGAACCACTGTAAATTGTGCCGATAACGCGGTTAATACCCAATATGCCGCACTGTGGCTGTCCATCCACAAAAAAACCAGCGATAAAATAGAGCCAATTAAAGCTTGAAAGACGAGCATACCCGTTGGCACACCTGCAGGATTCACCCGCTTTAATAAAGGGGGTAAAAAACCATCTTCTGCGGAAACTAAAAGCCCCTTTGCAGGTCCAACTGTCCAGGTATTAACACCCGCAAGCGAACCAATAAGTGCAAACAATGCCATAATCGGCAGCGCCCAACTTAATCCAAAATGTTCAAAAAAAACCTTAAAGGCTTGGATCAACCCCGATAACAAACTAATGTCGTTTTGCGGAACCACGACGGCAATCGCTAAGGTTCCCAAAATAGAAATCGATAAAATAAGAGTAGAGGCAATGGCTAAAGCCCTCGGATAATCTTTTTGCGGATTTTTGGCTTCCCGAATATGAAAAACGGCGATTTCAACGCCCGCCAAGCCCAATAATATGCCAGAAAAAAACACCATGGAATCTAAGCGAAAATCGGGAGTTAAAGCACTCCAGCTAAAAGTCAAAGCACTCGGATGGCCTGCAATCACCCACCAAACACCCAAACCAATAATCAGTGCCCCCGGAATTAAGGTGCCGGTTAAAACCCCTAATGCGCTTACCCACCCTGAGGTTTTGATCCCTAAAAAATTGAGAAAAGTCGCTCCCCAAAAAACGCTTAACATCACAGCGAAATAGAAAACCTTGTTGTGTTCTAGGCCTGGAAATAGCGGCGCCAACAAATGCGCAAGCATAGCCCCTGTAAAAGCCAAGATAGCTGGAAACCAGGCAATGCTTTCCATCCAAGCCGTCCACAACGAAAAAAAGCCAACGGGTTTCCCAAATGCCTCCGACACCCACACGTAGTTACCTCCAGCACGTGGCCACCCGGTTGCCAGTTCAGCAGTGGTTAATGCAATGGGAATAAAAAATACCCCTGCAGCTACTACAAAATAAAAAATAGAAGACAGGCCAAATTCTGCAGATAGTGGTAAGTTTCTAAGACTGATAATGGCTGCTACTGTGATCATTGCCAGGGTAAATGTCCCTAGCACACGTTTTGGTTGAATCAAATTACCCCCTCTTCAGTATTCAATGACAAACTCTACTTCGTAGCAATACTAACAAATTTGGGCGCAATAGGTGTACAACAAAGAGGCTCTCCCACTCACGGGAGAGCCTCGGAGAAATAAGCCCTTAGGCTTGTTGAGGCGTTGTGGTCGCGAGGTTATCTTGTGCTTTAGGCGCATCGCCTTCAGGGGTTCCCTGATTACGACGATCAAGCGCTGCCTTAACCTTTTTGGATAAGCCTTTAACCGCGAACAGCCACATAATGCAAACAGCGAGAAACACTGCAAATGCATAAGGCGCCGTAATAGACACAGCATTAGCACCCGTGCTAATTGCCGTTGCAGCAAACACCATTTGCAAATTACTTTGTACAAAAGCGCCGCCTGCTTTACCGGCACGTCCACCGATAACGTCTACAGCAGCTTTACCTTTGGTCTTTAATTCATCATCCAATGGTATATAGGCCATTTCTTTAGTCGCATCGAATAGGCTGTATTTAATACCCTTCGAAACAATCACGATACCAGCGCCTAAGAAGCTCGCTGCAACAATCGGATTTGTTGCCATCGCTTGTAAGATAAAATCTACCCATTCTCTTGCAAAAATAAAGGCAAAAAATATCACACCACCGGCAGTAATCGCCAATGGCGTTATAACCGCGGCAGAAAACCAACTTAATCGACGTAAAATATTAGAACCGACAAGCCAACCAAATACAATAATGAATACCCCACTTAAGGTAGAGAAATTCCCCATAAACGCATTGTATCCGGCCTTATTTCCTGCAAAGTACAGTCCTAACTGATTTTTCCATTGGACTTCAATCAGATTAATGGTAACGCCATAAGCCATAATCAAGATCGCAATGTATCCTAATTCTGGGGAACGGAAGATAATTTTGACACTTTCCATCAAAGAAGGTTTTTCTTTCTTTTTCTTTGGAACACCTGCTTCTGCCGGATCATAATACATCTTGTTATTTAACACGGATGTATGCATCCAACGGTACAATCCCATTGCGATAACACCTAATAGGACCACGCATCCCATCAACAAATACAAAGACATTTGCCAAGCAGCTTCGGGTGTTTCGAAGTATCGTGTAATATCCTGCGAACAAAATACAACAACTTGTCCTGATAAAATTAAGGACAAATTACCAATCACCAAAAATAACCCGTAAAAACGTTTAGATTCGCGCATACGAACCACGTGATTTGCGAACTGCCAGAACATCAAACCAATCATAGCGCTGCCCCAGATTTCGGAGAGCACATAAAATAAAGAGAAGGCCCAATAAGCATAGATATCAATAAACCCAGATAAAATCGGGTAGCTTTCTTTTAATGCCAGAATAGATTCTGCGCTCGGGTGCAGTGCTTCCAAATTAGGATAAATAATAAAAGCAAAAGCACCAAAAAAGACTAAGAATGGCGTAACGACTGCGTAAAAGACATTTTCACGACTCAGAATGTTAGTTAACTTCGCGTAGAAGATTACAAACAAAATAGCGGCTGGCGTTACACAATAGAGCTTTAAGAAAGAGATAGCGCCTGCGCCCGCTGAATTAACAACGATGGTATCTTTGGTGTCTCTTAATAAGGTGTAGTTAAACAAAATACAAAACATGATAAAGGCGAGCGGAAGAAACTTTTTGAGTTCGTGGTTATGAATAGGCCATAATGAGGCACGCCAGCCCGTAAATTCGGGTTGAGTGGAATTGTGCGTTTTTATATTTGACATAGCTTTTCCCCCTATTCATTTATTGTCAACATCAAAATATGCGTTTTCGCATTCTACAGATTTTTTTGTTAAACAACAAGCACATTGTTATCAAATATCGAAAAGGGGTCAGATCCAAAAAGTTCACCACCTTAGATTTCTGAATCACTTTTTTTAATCAAGGGA
>JBPOIR010000101.1:0-8668 GCA_052034335.1 Pseudomonadota bacterium
GATAAGAAACACGTCTCTTGGACATTATTTATGAGACAGAAGATTTCTGCAAGAGCTTTTTAACAATCTGAAAGAAATAAAATCCTCTGCTTTAGTGACACAGCCAGATAATTTGACCCAAATTCAGAGAATCTCCCCTCAAATAAAACTTTTAAAAAATCTGTTGTTGTTATATTGCTCGCTGTGTGCAGAGTGGGGTCAAGCTGTGGGCAAGTTCGTGTACAATTTTGTTGTGCACAGCTTGTCCATCGGCTTGTCCCCACGCCTCAAAGAGCTGTACACAGCCCTAAACAGTTTCCTCCACTGTTTTCTTAGTCTTACGCAGCGATTCACCTTTTAATTCTATTTTAATCGATTGATGCAACAGCCTGTCTAAGATCGCATCTGCTAAAGTTGCATCGTTGAGATATTCGTGCCAATGCGTCGTCGGCAGTTGACTTGTAATAACTGTGCTCGCATGTTGATAACGATCATCTAAAATTTCTAGCAGGTCCCGCCGCCTTTCATCATCCAATTTATCAAGGCCCCAATCATCTAGAATAAGAACATTAATTTTTGCGATTTGAGATAACCATTTGGTGTAGGTGCCATCGCCTTTTGCTACCTTAAGCTCATGCCAAAGCCTAGGCAAACGATAATATCGACTTGTGAAGCCTTGTAAACATGCTTTATGCGATAAAGCACAAGCAAGAAAGGTTTTACCGCAACCTGTAGGCCCAGTGATCAGAAGACTTAAATGATTGCGAATCCATTGACCCTGCGAAAGTTCCAAAATTTTTGATTTATTTAATCCACGCGGATGTTGGTAATCAATATTTTCTACACATGCAGGTTGTTGAAGTTTGGCATCATGCAAACGGCGCTTAAGACGTCGATTTTCTCGCATGTACCATTCACGCTCAACAAGCATACCTAATCGTGATTCAAAATCTAAATCAGGAAGAGGTTGGGCTAATTGCTCTGCAAAGGCTTCCGCCATGCCCGGCAAACGTAAACTACGTAACTTTTCTATTGTTGGTTGATTCAACATCTAACTTCTCCTGTTGCTATTGATAATAACTTGGACCACGAATATTGTTGTGATCCGATATGGCTGTCGACACCGGCTCTGATGCTATAGGGACCTCCTCTAACCCTTTTTTTAAAATAGATTCGATCTGTTGATAACGCGTTGCGCCTATCATAAGTCCTTTGCTACAAGCTTTTTCCAACCTGGCTTCTGTGTATTTATTGCTAAGACGCAATGTGCCCAAGCATGCACGATAGGCTTGCTCTGGAAATGCGCGAGATGCAACCATAGCTTTAATAAAAGCGGCTGTTTCAGGGCCAATTTTCTGAGCCCATCTATACATTCGCTCAGAAGTCCATTCGGTTTGTACTCGATGCGCTTCCGGCATATGTTCATTAAGCGTGGAATAACCATAGCGTTTAAAGCTTCTTGGGTGCATCGCAATTCTGACCCCTGCATTAAAACATTCAACCATTTTTGAAGTGCCGCGCATTTCTACTGCTTCATGAATGTATTTATATGGCACACTGTAATAGTGGTCATCAAATATAAAATGGTAATCGATATGGATTTTTCCTTTTTTCCATTCGGCGTATTGGTATGGCTCGGAAGGTAGTGGCTTTAAAGCCGGTTTATCTATTGTTTCATAGAGTTCTCGGCGCGATACTTTCATTTTCTGGAAAAGTTGATTAAGGAAAATAGTCAAACGTTCCTTGATGGCAACATTAATTTCAAATATGCTAGTAAAAGTAAGATGACGCATGGGCGCTAAAATTTGTTTTTCAATACATCCCACAGCATTTTCCACTTTTGCTTTATCTTTTGGTTCCGCAGCCCGAGCAGGCACAATAGCAAAACCATAATGTTCACCTAAAGCTTGGTAGTTTTGGTTGATATCGGGATCGTATCGATGTGCTTTTTGAACGCCACTTTTCAAATTATCAGGTACGACAATGCTCGTCACTCCTTGAAAAAATTCAAACATGCGTACATGCGATTGCGTCCAATCGTGTAATTGTTGAGAGGCTGTGGCTTCGACAAAGGTAAACTGGGATGAGCCTAAAGCACCTACAAAAATTTGTGCTTCATGAATGATTCCCGTTGTAACATCAATCCAGGGAATCGTCATGCCGGCATAATCTACAAAACATTTTTCCCCTGCTCTATGAACTTGTCGCATAACGGGAGAAATTGATTTCGAATAGGCTTTAAAATTAACACAAAAACGGGTGTAACCAATACCATCGGGATGAACCTCTCTATACTCGCGCCACAACAACAGTAATGTTACAGCTTTCTTTCTCAGTTCTTTACAAACCCATTCCCAATCTGGCAGAGGTCGCTTAGCAACTTCTATACTAACAGGCAAAAAAAGTTTTTCGTATAAACTGTCTTCTGATATATCTTCTGGCAACGGCCAACTTATACCCGCCACTTTGGCGCGGGACAGATAATCGGATACGGTGCTGATGCTAATATTCAAACTTTTACCGATATCTCGGTAACTACATTTAAGTACGTATCTCTGTCTCAATAGTTCACTGATTTTTCGCATCGATATTTTACCTCTCATGTGTGCAGCCCCATTTGTTAGTTAATAAACATTTGGGACAGCTTAAATCATAAACTTTGAGAGGTGTAACTTATTAAACCGCTCGGCTCAATGTGAAATCCCCGTTCGAATTGGGGTGTAATCAGTGTTCGATTTGAAGTGAAATGAGTGTTCGGGTCAAAGTGAAATCAGTGTTCGATTTCAAGCGAAATCGGCGTTCGATTTGGGGTGTAATACACACCCTGCTTATGATTTTCTGCCAGAATTGTCGCATCAAGTCTGTTGGGCTCACTTAAAGAGGGACTTTCAAAAGATCTCAGAACGGTCGGGAATAGCAGGTGTTATAGGCCGGCGATTATTACACGGTTATGGAAAAATTTTTGCTTTTTGGAAGTCTAATTTACAGCAGGCTATTGATGATAAACGTACACGAAAAAAGCGCCGGCAGTTAAAAAATAGGTTTCTGAAAGATTTGGAATTTGGTGCAAGTTGCAGCCACCTTACTACTGCCCGTACTTGTCGTAATATCTTGGGTATGGGTAAAAGTTTATGGTTATTCTTGGAAAATCGCGACGTGCCTGCCACGAATAATCTAGCGGAACGTCAGATTCGCCCGTTGGTGATTGCTAAGAAATTAAGCTTTGGCGTGAAATCAGATCGCGGGGCAAGATTTATAGAGAGGGCCTACAGTTTAGTATTGAGCTGTCGACAACAAAATAAGAATGCGCTTTCCTGGCTTCAAGATTCTATAACCAGCCACTTTATATCGGGATCCCCACCGCTTCTTATATAAAATTCGTTGCAGGTATCAATAAGCATATCAACCCTGCGCGGCAGCGCCTCATTTTTGGGGAACGCGGGGCCAGCCGCGTGAACATTTACGCAAAATTTGTAGTGATCAGCGCGACAAAAAGTTCATTAAAAATTAATAAGTTAAAATTTTGACCGTCGGACTCATCATCCGACAAACGTCAATCTTATTTTACTAGCTTTTGTCTTTTGCTTTCGTCTTGTTTCCCTTGATTTTCCATGCAACTCCTAAACACTGAGACACCTTTAAGCGTTTCAAAAAGTTCACGTATGCCATTTTCGTCTAGTTGATTGATAACATGAAGAATTGCCGCGCGTTGTGGTGATTTATTTTGCTGGCTTGATTCGCTTGTTTCTCGGATTGCTTCGTATTGCTGTAATAAAGATTTTCGTTCAGCTATAATTTTATTGTCTAATAAGTCTATATTTTCAGGCAGAAATTTTTTAAGCAACTCTGAAGCACCTGAATTTGTTATTTCATTACCAGATACATCTATAGTCACCAAGAAATTCATCGAAATTAAAGGAATTACGTCTGAATCTGTAAGATGGTTGTTAGCAAGGCTTAAGTCTATAATAGATTTATTTTCAGATAAACCTTTAATTCCTTCCATTCCGATGTTATTAGAGGATAATACTAGTCTAGTTAACTTTTTATTATTTCCAAAAGCCGCAGCACCTGTAGAAGTAATATTTGTATCGTAAAGATTTAAGTCTTCAATTGACTCATTTGTTGACAAAAAAATCGCACCAGTGCTACCGATTTTATTTGAACCTAAATTTAAAGTGATAAGGCTTGTGTTTTCAGATAAAAGTTCTGCGCCCAACTCAGTAATATTGTTTGCGCTTAAGTCTAGCTCAACTAAAAACATATTTTCTTTAATCTCTTTTAGTCCTTCATCAGTTATTGAATTTCCAGAGACATTCAGAATAGTAAGTTTGCTTTTTAAAAGTGCTTTTAATCCATCGCTTGTTACCAAATTACAACTAAGATCTAAAGTTTCTAACCTATCTAGTTTTGATAAAGCAATTGCCCCATTTTTATCAATGGTATTATTTGCCAAGTTAAGTTCAGTAACATGAGTGTTCTTTTCTAAGGCGATTGCTAGCTCTATAGCTTGTTGGCCGTTAATTTCAGAGCTACTGAGATCTAGAAGAGACTCACTGAATGAATCACCAGCTATTTGTTTTAAAAGTTCCTGTGAAAATACCATTAAGTAACCCCCCTTTTTAACAGACCCACTATTACTATTAGCTAATTTGATGTATTATACTCTTGATTGTAAAAGAAGGCTATAGTTATTAATTCATGGTTCATTAATTAAAAAGTTAAAGAGATATGCAAAACAAAGATGAAGCTCAAAAAAAGAGGAAACTTGACGAAGAAATAGAAGTTAAAAGACAGCGCGCTATCGCAAAAAAAAAAGAAAAAGCTGAACAAGAAGCGAAAGTTAAAGAAGAGCTTGCTAGGAAGCAGCGTGCTCTAGCAATAATCGATATTAGGAAGGAGAAAAATCGAGAAGCATTAAGAGCAGGAATAAAAACATTCCCATTGAATGAAGAAGAAAAGCAATTGATAGAAGAAGCTTGTTTACAGAGTCGCGACCCATTTAAAAATGTATCTAGCTTTAGCCCTACAAGTAAACCCATCAATCTTTATCATGTGTCTTATCTAGAAGCACTATTTCGTAGAGATACACATCCGGCGATTTTTGTTTTAGTGGACGCGGCTTATAAGATGAGAGTTAAGCAAAAATCTGGTTGTCTAGAAAGCAGAAACGTGGCTGTTGTTTCCATTAGACATGTTGATAATAGTGTTTCCATGAAATGCCATATCACCCGGGGAGGAGGCCTTGAATATCATTCTGAAAGAATCGCTTTGAGAGAAGCCATCAATGAAGCTATTCGTAATCGAAAACCTGCATTTAATGACCTTCAAATTATAGAGGAAAAATTCGGCGCTTATGAATTTCGTTTAAAAGATTTAGATAAATCAAGTGAAAAGCAGCTTTCAGCTGCGGAAATTGCAGCAATCGAAGAAAAAGAGGCGATAATTGTCACTAAAGAGATTAATAAACACGGTCGTAGTAGTTTTAAAATTTATTACAAAAGTAGAATCGATGGAGGACATCGTTTTTTTTCTATCCCTGGGGGGTGGAAGTACAGTTCGCTTCTTTTTTTATTTGAAAACGGAATTCTTGCAGACAAAGAAAAATTTGATGAATGTTCCTATGCTTGTTATAGAGAAATTGTCTTGAAAAATGGTTATGCTCCATCAAATAACAATGACCCAAATACTTTTCAGCCCTATTTATTTGCTTTGAGACAGTGCCATGTAGATATTTTTTCTGATAGAGGTCCATGTACTTTTGATTACAAAAAGCTATCGAGACAAACGTGCGATTTTTTCTTTGCAGAGATCTTGAATAACGTAAAACATAGATTTTTTTATGCAACACCCTATAGAGTTAATGAGGGGCAATATATGAGTCAGGAAATTCTTAAACAGCTTCAGTTAACTGAAAAAATGAAGCAGCAAGAAAGATTAGACTTAATACTTTCTATTAAAACAGAAGAAAAAAAAATCAATGAAGAAGAAATTTCACAAAAATTGGATACTTCAAAAGGTTTACTTCATTCAGGATTCAATCCTGGACAATACCAAGATAAAATATCTTGTAGTATACCATCTATTAAGATTGAAGAACAAAAATTCAGTATTGAAGCAGCTCAACATCAACGACAATTACAAAACGTATTTCAACAATCATCTTTAAATAATGACTTTTATATCAGTGAGTTAAACAGAATCTTATCTATATTACAGGCTGAAAATATTAGTCCGGCTATGGAAGAATCTTCGCAGACAGCATCTTCTTCTAATATGGGATCCACTATTTTATCTGCACCTACAACTCATGTAAGTGGACAGCAGCTTAATGAGCAGGTAAATGTTTATTATAAAGGAGCCCCCGCTTTCAATAACTTTCTTAACAAAAAAAAATTAGTGTGTACTAGTGTTAGCGGCAGAGGTTCAAATTGTTTTATTTACAGTTTATTACAGCATGCTACTCGGCGCTATGATGTAGAGAAATTTGAGGATTCTTTAGTAGATGACATTAAAAAAGCGGCTGGCCTTACACAAGCTAACGAAGAACAGTATCCTGACACCCCTAACACCCTTGCCATTATACAAGCTATTAATCAAAAATATCAAGCTAACTTAGAGGTATATATCATTCAAATTAACGTAGAAGGAAAGCCGATAGTATTGCCTTCTGTTGTTGATCCTGCTGCCTTCGGTCAAAGACAGCCCATTATGCTCTGGCTTCAGGCGAATCACTATGTAAGTATCATAAGTGATAAACTTATGCCATATAACTTATCGACCTCTGCTATAGAAAGCTATATATAAGAAGAGAGAGTACAAAA
This sequence comes from Pseudomonadota bacterium, assembly GCA_052034335.1. GTDB lineage: Bacteria > Pseudomonadota > Gammaproteobacteria > UBA6186 > Azoamicaceae > CADEGZ01. Next base: position 6,804 of record JBPOIR010000101.1, read on the forward strand.
CACTTCTCTAGAAAAACAGCGGCAACAGACAGTAGTTGTTCCTACTAATAAAACATTAGTTTCAGAAAGAGCATTAACCGAAGAAAGTTTTGTTCCAGCACTCTCACTAGACACAGCATGTTCAAATTTTGTATCAACTTTAAGGCAACCATCATTGTCACAACAGTCAACATCATCGACAGAGCGAACACAAAAACTGTTAGATTTAGCGGATGTAGACTATCAATATAAATCTTTATGTGAAGCTATAAATAGCCGTAATGTTACAGAAGTTAAAGCTGTTGTCAGAATGCTTGGCGTTACATCTCAAGAAATTAAAATATATCGCAATAAAAAGTATACTTTACATGAAATTTTAGCTTATGCTGACGTTAGTCATGATGTAGATAATGCTATTACAGCAGGAATGGCAGAAAACGAACAACAAGTTCAGCAAAGATCATGCGATCGAGAGGAATTGGATTGGCCAGAGATAGAAATTGACCAAGAAGCTCCTGAAATCGCGGAACTACAAACTGTTTCACAAAGCCATAGTTCTAGTAGCTGTACTTTGTCATCAAACATGCCAAGAGGCTCAATAACAACAGCATTTGCAATATCGCAGGCTACTGCGGAAGCACTTAGATCTAATGAAGAGCTTAACACGAATCAAGATAAAAAACGTCCTCAACCTTCCTCCAGAGAGTAAGATTAATATCAGCGAATTGTAGTGGTCAGACTCATCATATCTTTATTGCATTATACTGTCTTTATAAAGTTAAAAGATTTGTATTTGCATGAATGCCAAGCAACGTAAGACTCTTAAGGCTATTTTTGAAAAGCCCAGTACGTAAAGACATAGCCTGGAGTGACATCGAGGGGTTAGTTATTGGACTTGGTGCTGAGATCGCGAATAAAGGGGGATCTGTCGTTACAATTAAGATGGGTGGGAAGCCATAAACCTTTCATCGTCCACACCCTGAAAAAGAGGCTCCAGCCTATTGTCTAAAAAATGTAAGGGAGTTTTTAATTGAAAACTGAGTGACAGAATGAGTGTGATGAAATATAAAGGTTATCTTGCCCAAATCGAGTACAGCGAGGAAGATGAAGAGTTTTTTGGCACCATTGTTAATTTGTCTCAGGATAGGATTTGTTTTGGTGGGAAAACCGTCAAGCAGCTCAAAAAGTATATGGAAGATACTATTGATGGTCATCTTAAAAATTGTGAGGCATGAAAGATTGAATCTGAGAAACCATACAGTGACCGCATTACGCTTCGTACAACGCCAGAGCAACATGCGCTATTGGTGGAAGCTGCATTTAAGTCTGGCAATCGATCGCTGAATGAATGGATGAGTACAGTTTTGATCCATGAAGCGGAACGTAGAATACATTTTTAAATCGCATACGAAAACTCTCGCAAAAAAACCGTGCGGGAGATTTACGTATTTGGGCGCGACTTTGTACGACAAAGTACGCCAGATCGTAGTGGTCGGCGCGGCAAAAAGTTTAATTAAATCAATCTGTTATGATTTACAGGTCGGGTTGTGATTCCGGTTGTCGCGGGTTCAAGCCCCGTCGTTCGCCCCAGTTTTTCCTGAATAAAATCAATGGCTTAAGCTTTGTTTCGGTAACTGCTCAATAAGCCAGAGTAAGTAATGGGTATAACTTCTCGTAAAATTTTGATAGAATGGTTGCATGGAAAACCAAACGCAACAAATCGCCATTTCTTCATCTGAAAAAGAAGGTTCAACTCTTGAAGGTTTGAATACAGAGGTCTCAATATCGAATCTGCAGGTTTTAATATCAAATCAGCAAACTATAATATCCAATTTGCAAGAACAAATCGTGGTGTTCAAAACGGTTGTTAAAAGCCAATTAGAAGC
>JBPOIR010000104.1:0-4438 GCA_052034335.1 Pseudomonadota bacterium
AACGACGTGGAATAACGAGACAATTGACCAAGAACCAACGGACTATGCCGGGTAAATCAATAACCATCGGATCGTTTAGAAATTGCTTTAAATAACGCCGAACGGATTTAGGATCACAGTTATCCGGAGTGCCTAAATTAATAAGTAAAATGCCTTTCATATTATGGGGTCAGATCTTGATTCTATACAAAGATGCTTTAATATAACATATGTTTGCAACAACGTTACTTATTAAATAATAGAATCAAGATTTCGCTCATAAGACTTAAAATTCCTTTCTCTTTTTTGGTCTGGGAAAGTCGAGGTTAATATCTTCTTTTAACTTAGTTTCAAGCGATTTCGCATCATTTTTCGCTTTAGTTAAAGTAGCCCCTAAAGCAGTGGTAGGAAACCCCTTTTTCTTGAGATCCTCTACTCTAGCTGCTTTTGCTAATGTGCTAGTTAATTTTGATTTAACGCTATTTTTTATAGCATTTCTCATGCTTTCAAAAGCTTGCGAGACAGAGGTACATAAATTATCCCAAGCAACTCTTCGCCCGTCTTTAGCTAGTGATTTAAGAAGCTGTTTGGAATCATGAGTTACATCTTCTTTAGCATGCTTTATTAGCAGATTCAGTTTACTTAAATCTTTGTCCGGATCTTTTGCACAAAAGGCTGGATCTGTTCTATTTAAAAGTTCCTCAATTTTTCCTATGTTTTTTTCTATATTTTTAAAAAAACGTTCAGCAGCTTCGAACGATAAATCTGCTGTAAAATCAAGAAAATCTTTAGATGTTATTTCATTAGCAGCATTAAATTCCACCTGAGCTTTTTTGTCTGCTGCATCGAACGCAACCTCCGCGTTCAGTTCTGCCACTAATGCGTCATTTTGATCAAAAAGTGCATCAGTTTTAAGCTCACTAGCTTTCTTGCGAGCGCTTACCTCCCATCCCCGTGGTAGGTAGCCACTGACCGCGTTAAGAGCAGTAGCAAGGGCTGCTTTGCTTCCAGCTGCCGCGCTAGACAGACCAGCGTCACCCATTCCTTTAGCGTATTGCACTCCTCCTTGAGCTAAATGACCTACTCCTCCTAACACAGTATCAACTTGTGTCACTGCTGCTTTAAAACCAGCCTCTACTTTGTCCTCTATCGGCGGATATTGCAAGTCATGCGTCTTTTTTCTAGCTTGTTCTACCAGCTCTTTGTACTCTTTTAAGTCGACCAAAATTTGTTCGTGTGGTTGTAAGGGCTCTGGGAATCTTGCGCTCATTGTGTGCCTACTCCTATATATTTACTTGCGATTTCTCTTTAGTTCTTAATGCAAAGCATAGTAGTTGGGTTTCTAAACTTCAAGTTTTGGGATCAGGAATACACAAATACGTCTTAGGTCATATGTGTTTAGCAAAAGCACTGAAAATGCATTTTTGAGTAAATTATAATCAAAAAGTAATTTACCTAAAATTTAGGAATCGCATTTTAAGGTCACTCAAACTCTTATTTTAAAATTAAATAACTTAAGAAATTAATAGGTTCGATATTATTAAAAAACCTCTGGATTAACATCCGCCTCATAATTAACCGCAGAAAACCCAAATCCAAAAAGCTTTAAGAAATCGGCCTGGTAGCCTTTAAAATCTGTCATTTCATAAAGATTTTGCGTATCCACTTTGGCCCACAGATCTTCAACCTTCTCTTGAATATCTTCTCGAAGTTCCCAATCATCCATGCGGATCCGCCCCGCTTCATCCCGCTTCATCGCATCCACAGGTTTATTATTAAACAATTGTGTTGCAAATAATCGATAGATTTGTTCAATCGCGCCTTCATGCACATTGTTGTCTTTCATGACTTTATAGAGCAAAGAAATATACAAAGGCATAATCGGAATCGCAGAGCTGGCTTGTGTGACAATTGCTTTCATCACAGCAACATAAGCAGTTCCTTCTTTTGCGCTTAAATATTGATGAAGCGCTTTGGCGGCGCGGTCCAGATCTTCTTTGGCTTTACCAATGGCGGCTTTGCCATAAATAGGCCAGGTTTGTTTAGCGCCAATATAGGTATAAGAAATTGTTTTACAACCCTTTGCTAATAAATTGGCTTCTTCTAATGCTTGCAACCACATTTCCCAATCTTCGCCGCCCATGACTTGCACGGTGTCGACAATTTCTTCCGGTGTTGCAGGTTCGATTGTAATGGTTTTAACTTCTGCTTTATCGGTATCTAAGGTTTTTTCCGTAACCGGCTGCCCAATCGGTTTTAAAACAGATTTTGCGGTATATTGGGTTTTGGGATGCGTACGACGTGGAGAAGCCACGCTATAAATCACTAAATCGACAGGGCCAACCTCGTCTTTTAAAATTTGGATTACTTTTTCTTTAATGGCATCGGAAAATGCATCGCCATTAACACTTTTGGCATAAAGCCCTTCTGCCTTCGCTGCCTTTTCAAAAGCAACGGCATTATACCAACCGGCACTTGCGGTGCGATTGGGCTCTGGCTCTTTTTCGAAGAAAACACCTAATGTATCGGCGTTGCTTCCAAATGCCGCTGTAATTCTCGAAGCAAGACCGTAACCCGTAGATGCGCCGATCACAAGAACCTTTTTCGGTCCATTTGCAATAGCTCCCTGACGTTTAACATAGCTTATCTGTTCTTGCACATGCGCTTCGCACCCAACAGGATGCGCGGTGGTACAAACAAAGCCTCTTACTTTAGGCATGATAAGCATTAGGATTCTCCTGTTAAAAAGCCAAGGGATTGATCCTAACCGAATAGGTTTTTTGAATCTACCCCCTCGCCCAAGGGCGGACACGACGATCCGCCTCTACAGGCATTATTTTTTAACCAGATCTAAGCGTTGGAGCTGTACAATGATATGCTCGAGATCGCTTGCTAAGGTGTTTGCATAAGCCTCTTTTTTCTGTGAGTTGGCCAGTGCCTTTTGTAGTTGGCTTTCTAAAGTTGTGACGCGGTTTTGCAAGCACTGCAGCAAAACAGAGGAAACGAGGTGCGTGGTATCGAAAGCATCGACAGCGATAGCTTGTACATTTGAGGACATGACATTTCTCCTTTTATTAGCAATAATGACCAAGTTAGTAATCAATGTTTGTATTTCTGCAAAAACGCATTCATACTGTATTTGATTATTGTACATTAATCAAAAGAGATCAAGCAATGGATAAAAAATCGAAAGCGGGTGGTTATCGAAGTGGCGCAGGTCGCCCTAAGGGCACGGGTAAGTACGGGGAGAAAACCTTTCCCCTTCGTATTCCGGTGAGTTTGGTTTCGGAAGTTGAGGCCTTTGTTGTCTATAAAATGCATTCTGAGTCCTTTTCGAGCGGGGTTGATAACCTGGTTCCTTTTCCCAGCTCGCGAAGAACGGAAGTGTCTCACTACCCCGCTATCCCGCTTTATGCCACTCGGGTTGCGGCAGGCTTGCCATCTCCAACGGATGATTATGTAGAACGGCATTTGGATTTAAATGAATATTTGGTAAAACGACCCTCGGCAACTTTTTTTGTACGTGTAGAGGGAGACTCCATGATCAATGCGGGCATTTATGAAAATGATATTTTGGTGGTTGATCGCTCCATTAAACCGACCGATGGCAAAATAGTAATTGCGGTTGTGAATGGCGAGTTGACGGTTAAACGGCTTAGCGACAAGCCTGGGCATCTTTGCTTATTGCCCGAAAATCCCCGTTACAACCCTATAGAAATTACCGAAGAAGTTGAATTTAGTATTTGGGGTGTTGTGCGGCATGTGTTGCATGCATTGTGATAAAATGGGCGAATGCGAGGAGGTATTATGCAACAAATTATAGCGATTGGTGGCATTAGCGGCGGTTTTGGTGGTTCCGATAAAAGCTTTACCCTGGAACGCTATTTGATCCAACAAACCCAAAAAGCATCACCCAAGGTTTGCTTTTTACCACAGGCGAGCGCTGAAGCACCCGAATACATTACGCGTTTTTATGAGACGTTTTGTTCGCTTGGTGCACTGCCCTCTTGGATTTCGTTATTTGGACGTGTGGAAGATGGCTGGAAAAAAAAGCTTCTCCAGCAAGATCTCATTTTTGTAGGTGGTGGCAACACGCGCAGTATGTTAACGCTTTGGCGCGAATGGGGCATGGATCATGTCTTGTTAGAAGCTCATAAACAGGGCATTGTGCTTGCTGGGGTAAGCGCGGGCGCCATTTGTTGGTTTGAACAAGGCATTACAGATTCTGTTTGGCCGCTTGGCGCTTTAACAGGGCTGAAAATGTTAAGTGGCAGCTGTTGTCCGCACTACGACTCTGAACCCGAAAGAAGACCCGCCTATTTAAGCATGGTTAAAAGCGGTGAAGTGATGCCAGGTATAGCCTTAGAAGACAACACCGCAGCGCATTTTGTGAATGGTGAACTGAAATGTATTATTGCAAGTGTTGCAGATAAAAAGGCCTTTAATGTGTCGAATCAGG
>JBPOIR010000043.1:0-27647 GCA_052034335.1 Pseudomonadota bacterium
GATACAGAAGAATTTCGGGAACTCGCACTCGCGGCTGGCGCTGAGATTGTAGAAATTATCACCACGACACGCGATGCACCAGATGCCAAATTTTGTATTGGTAGTGGTAAAGTGCAAGAATTAGAAGCTATTGTTGCTGCGCATTCTGTCGAACTCATATTGTTTGATCATGCATTAACGCCTGCACAAGAACGTAATTTGGAACGTGCTTTAAAATGTCGTGTACTCGATCGCACAGGCCTTATTCTCGATATTTTTGCGCAACGTGCACGTACTTACGAAGGTAAATTACAAGTTGAATTAGCGCAGCTTAAACACCATTCCTCTCGTTTGGTGCGGGGATGGACACATTTAGAGCGACAAAAAGGGGGCATTGGTCTTAGAGGACCTGGTGAGACCCAGTTAGAGGTTGATCGTCGTTTAATTCGGGGGCGCATCAAACATATTCAAGCAAGATTAGAAAAAGTTCGCAAACAGCGAGATCAGGGGCGGCAATCGCGGCAAAAAGCATCGTTGCCAACAGTGTCGTTGGTTGGATATACCAATGTTGGAAAATCAACCTTATTTAATGCATTAACCGGCGCAGACGTATTCGTTGCGGATCAATTATTTGCAACGCTCGATCCCATCTTGCGCACAATAGAGTTGCCCTTTGTGGGCAAAGTGATTTGTGCCGATACGGTTGGCTTTATTCGCCAATTGCCACACGGGTTAGTAGAGGCATTTAGAGCAACACTGGAAGAAACGAAAGACGCCGATCTCTTGCTGCATGTCATCGATAGCCAAGATGAATCGCGTGAAGCGCATATTGCAGATGTTGAAAGGGTACTGGAGGAGATCGGAGCTATAGCGGTGCCACGCTTAGAAGTTTACAATAAAATTGATTTAGTTAAACCCTTAATGCCCCAGGTGTTACGGAGCGCTGAAGGAGAGATCCAACGTGTGTTTATCTCGGCAACAACAGGCGCGGGACTTGATTTGTTGAAAGAGGCAATCACGGAGCGTTTGGCGCACGAAATGGTGAGCGGTGAAGTAGGTTTGTCATCTAACCAGGCAGAGATAAGGGCGTTATTATTTGAGATGGGAGCGGTTGTCAGTGAATCCCTCGATGCAGAAGGCCATTGGCGCTTGCAGATTCGAGTTCCGCGACTTAAGTGGGATCAATTGTGTAGGCAAGATCCTGAATTAGAAACCTGTTGGCAGAAAACATAATCATGGAAATAGGAAGTGTAAACATGATCAAAAAGTCTTACCCTATGGCTTGGAATAAACCGGGCGATAAAGATAACAATAATCCTTGGGGTCGAAAAAGTGGAGAGCAAGGTCCACCTGATCTCGATCAAATTTTTCGACAATTCAATAACAAAATAAAACAGCTATTTAGTGGCAAACCAGGCTCAGGTTTTACCACCAATGGAGGTTGGCAAGAATTTCAATTGTTTGGTGGCATTGGACTGCTGGTTATATTGGTTTTGTATATTATAGGTGGCATTTATATTGTTGATCCACCTGAGCGTGCGGTTGTCACGCGGTTTGGAAAATATGTGCGCACAGAAGGTCCGGGTCCGCATTGGCTTCCGCCATTAATTGAATCGAAGGAAGTGGTTAATGTAGAGCAAGTTGCGACGAGTGATCATAATGGTTTGATGCTAACGCGTGATGGTAATATTGTTTCGGTCGGCGTTGCTGTTCAATACCGTGTGGGTGACGATAATGATGATGTACGTGCTTATTTGTTTAATGTCGTCAATCCGGTTCGGAGTTTAGATCAATCCGCAGAAAGTGCATTACGCCAAGTATTAGGGCAATCTACAATGGATGAGGTATTAACCTCAAAACGATCTGAAATTGCGACAGCTATTAAAGAACAAATGATAGAAACACTAAAGAATTATCATACGGGTCTTGCGGTATTAGATGTGGTTATGCAATTTGCGAAAGCACCTGATGAAGTCCGTGCGGCATTTGATGAAGTGATTAAAGCTTCCGCAGATGAAGAGCGATTAGTCAATCAGGCTCGAGGTTACGAAAATGAGGTATTGCCCAGAGCGAAAGGTAACGCAGAGCGTTTACGAAATGAGGCATTGGGTTACAAACAAGAGACCATTTTAGTTGCAGAAGGAAATGTACAGCGATTTAATTTGGTCTTACCGCAGTATTTAAAAGCGCCTAAAGTTATGCAGACGCGTATGTATTTAGATGCGATGGAACAAATCTTAGATAAAACCAGCAAAGTCGTTGTCGATTCAGGGCTGGGGAATAATATGATTTATTTACCCTTAGATCGTTTAATGGCGGGTAGTGTTTCTAAGGAACCGGTAAATGCAGATGAATCTACCAGTGGTTTCTCGGCGAATAATGCAAAAGAGCAAATGCCCGTGGCGTCGCAATTTAAGGAGAAAAACCCATGATTAAGTCATTGCGCTCTGTGTTGATTATTGTTGCCGTTGGTTTGGCATTACTAGGGTTAACAGTCTATACCGTTTATGAGTCCGATCGCGCGATTATTGCGCGATTAGGGGAGCTCAAAAAAGACGCAGACGGACAAGTAAAAGTTTATGGACCAGGGCTTCATTGTAAAATTCCGATGATCGATGTCGTTCATATTTTTGATATGCGTTTAAGTATGACAGAAGTGCCTTCCGAACGTATCGTAACTAAAGAAAAAGAAGTGTTATTGGTTGATTTGTTTGTGCAATGGCGTATCAGTGATTTTGCGCTGTTTTATAACACAACGTATGGTATGTCGGATGGATTAGGCGGACGTGATCGGGCGGAGCAATTACTGCGCCAAAATGTGAAAGGTGTTTTGCATTCGGAATTTGGGCAACGCACTTTACAGAATGTGGTTTCTGGTGATCGTAAAGAGTTAATGGAAAAATTAAGGAAACGTGCGAATGATAATGTCACACCCTATGGTATGGAAATTGTTGATGTGCGTGTGAATCGTGTAGAGTATCCACCAGAAGTGAACGACAAAGTTTTTGCGCGAATGAGCAGTGAGCGTAAACGTGTTGCGGTTGCATATCGTGCCAGTGGAGAATCAAAAGCGGCGATTATTCGTGCAGATGCCGACAGAATGGCAAGGGTAATGATTGCGGAAGCGCAAAAAGAATCGGAGCGTTTGCGTGGGGAAGGTGATGCAAAAGCGGCGCAAGTTTATGCGGATAGTTATAATCAGTCGCCCGACTTTTACCGATTTTATAGAAGTCTAGAGGCTTATAAAAATGTCTTTAGAAATAGAAATGATGTTTTTGTGTTAAAGCCTGACGGAGATTTTTTCAAATATTTCCGTAACGCTGGAAATGTGGGATCGGCAGGCAGTGGTGAGTAAGGGATTGGTAGAGATTTATTTTTTAGCATTTATTAAAGAGTAGAGAAAATGTGGCAAGATTTTTTTGTAGCGATTGCATTGGTGTTAGTCATTGAAGGGATGCTCCCTTTTTTAAAGCCAGAGGCTTGGCGAAGAACAATAGGACGTATTGCAGGACAGCCCAATAACGCACTCAGGCTAATGGGTTTAATGAGTATGCTCATGGGCGTTGCGTTATTGTATGCAGTGCGGCAATGAATCATCTATATTTTAATGGTGCCGAGGAGAGGACTTGAACCTCCAAGGAGTTTCCCCCACAAGTACCTGAAACTTGCGTGTCTACCAGTTTCACCACCTCGGCGAGGCTTATTGAGACCCAAAATCTACAGAGACTTTTAGGGGTTGTCAATGTTATATGTTATGATAGAGTTATGAGTAAGAAGACGAGCAAATCAGATCCCCATGCTGCCAGAGAAGCAGCCAAATATGAGCGGCCTATTCCCAGCCGCGAGTTTATAGCCGATCACATCAAACGGCGTGGTCAACCGGCTACCTATGCAGAGCTATTGGAAGAATTAAAGCTAGACGATGAAGAAATGCAAGATGCTTTGCATCGTCGTATTAAAGCCATGATCCGTGACGAACAATTAGAGCGATTAAGAGGAGGCTATTTTTGGCCTGCCGGAAAACGCATTTTAGTCGAAGGTAAGGTTGCGATTGAAAAAGGTCGGCCGCCAAAGACATGGGTGATCCCTAACGATGGCAGTAATCGTATATTGTTATCTTTGGATGATGCGCACGCCGTCTATACGGGTAATCGCGTGGTTGTTTCGACGATAGATGTTAAGGGTGAGCAGGCTAGAGAAGGCAGGTTGACAGAAATTATCGAACAACAGCGTATTGTTGTGACGGGTCGATTTGTGCAAGAAGCGGGGTTTTGTCATGTGATTCCGCATGGCAAAGAAGTGGTTCAAAATATTTTAATACCGCAAGGCAAAGAACAAGGCGCAGAGGATGGCATGATTGTGGTGGTTGCGCTAGAAAGACAATCGACACGTTGGACAGAGCCTTTGGGTCAAGTTTTAGAAGTGCTCGGATCGGAAAATACACCCGGCATAGAAATTAAGGCGGCGATGTATGCTTATGGTTTACCACATGTTTGGCCGGAAGCAATATCCAAAGAAACCAGTCAATTAACGGAAGATGTGCCAAGTTCTGCAAAGCGCGGGCGTTTAGATCTCCGAGAAACCCCTTTAGTTACGATTGATGGTGAAGATGCTAAAGATTTCGATGATGCTGTTTTTTGCGAAGAAAAACGCGACGGCGGTTTTCGCTTAACGGTTGCAATTGCCGATGTCAGCTTTTATGTGCGCCCGGGTAGCGCATTAGATGCAGAAGCCAGAGAGAGAGGAACCTCGGTTTATTTTCCGGGACAAGTGATCCCCATGTTACCCGAGATATTATCGAATGGTTTGTGTTCTCTTAAACCCGAAGTCGATCGTCTTTGTATGGTCTGTATTATGAGCATTAATAATCAGGGTAAAACGACACGGTATGAATTTCAAGAAGGAATAATGCGCTCTCATGCGCGCTTAACTTATACTAAAGTTGCGGCATTATTGACTGAAGGTAACGAAAAACTGAAAGAGCAATATGCGGCACTCTTACCACATTTACAATCGTTGCACAAACTTTACCATATATTGAAAAATACCCGTGAAGAACGTGGCGCAATCGATTTTGAAACAGTAGAGACACGTATTATTTTTGGTAAAGATGGTAAAATCAATAAGATTGAACCGGTTCAGCGTAATGACGCCCATCGTTTAATCGAAGAATGCATGTTAAGCGCTAATGTGGCGTGTGCTCGCTTTTTGAAAAAGCATAAGTTGCCGGGACTGTATCGTAATCACGAAGGTCCACCAGAAGAAAAATTAACTGATTTAAAAGTGTTTCTTAATGAATTAGGGCTGCCTTTGGGGGGAGGGAAAAAACCACAACCTTTGGATTATGCGGCATTATTACGTTCTATTCAAAAGCGGCCAGATGCAAATATTATTCAAATGGTGTTATTGCGTTCTTTAAGCCAGGCGGTTTATTCTAAAGATAATTTGGGGCATTTTGGATTAGCGTATCCGGCTTATTGTCATTTTACTTCTCCCATTCGTCGTTATCCTGATCTCTTAGTGCATCGTCAAATTCGAGCGGTGTTGCGTGGGCAATGGACAGAAAAAAAGATTGAAGAAGCGAATACAGAGGCGTTTCAAGAGTCTTTGGTCAAGTTAGGCGATCATACTTCTACAACAGAACGACGCGCCGATGATGCAACGCGAGATGCAGTTCGTTGGTTAAAATGTCAGTATATTCAAAAGCACCTGGGTGAAGAATTTGATGGGATTATCTCGGGTGTGACACGTTTTGGATTTTTTGTAGAATTAAAAGATATTTATATTGATGGTTTGGTGCATGTTACAAGCTTACGTAATGATTATTACTACTTTGATCCTATTCATCATCATTTGGTCGGCGAACGTTCGGGCATTGAATATAAACTGGGCGGTAGCGTTAAAGTTAAGGTGATAAGAGTTGATATTGATGATCGCAAAATCGATTTTGAATTGATCGGCGCACCAGAAGCGACGGGTAAAAAACAGAAGCGTTCAAAATCCGAAAAAGGTCGAGATCACAAACCAGAGGCTGCAAAAAACAGAAAAAACAACAAAAATAAAAGCAAAAACAAAAGCAAAAATAGAAGTCATAAAAATAAAAAAATTGCCAAGAAAAGAGCAGATTAAATGCGTGAAGATTTAATTTACGGGATCCATGCGATACAGCATTTATTGAATTCAAAACCCGAGCAATTTTTAGAATTACATATCCAGGATACGCACGATAACAAATCGCTTTTATCGCTGGCGTCGCTGGCAAAAACTTTGGGTGTGAATGTAAGTGGCGTTTCTAAAAAACAATTAGATCAATGGTTGCCAGAACGGAATCATCAGGGTGTCGCTGCTAAAGTGCGTTTGCAGCCGTTATTAACGGAAGATGATTTTTCAACGTTAATAGACGCTTGCGACAAACCGCCGCTGTTTTTAATTTTAGATGGCGTACAAGATCCGCATAATTTGGGGGCTTGTTTGCGCACAGCAGATGCCGTAGGCGTGACAGCTGTGATTATACCTAAAGATCGCTCTGCGGGCTTAACGCCCGTTGTGCGTAGGGTTGCGAGTGGTGCTGCCGAAACAGTTCCGGTGGTACAAGTAACCAATTTGGTTCGCGCGATAGAAATGCTCAAAAAGCTGGGTGTTTGGATCATGGGTACATCCATGCAAACAACCCAATCGTTGTATCAGGTCGATTTAAAAGGCTCTGTTGCGATTGTGCTCGGTGCAGAAGGCACAGGTCTTCGGCGTTTAACCGAAGAACACTGCGACATCTTAATGCAAATTCCTATGATAGGTGTGGTTGAGAGCTTAAATGTCTCAGTCGCTGCGGGTGTTTGCTTATATGAAGCTACCCGCCAGCGACTAAACAAATAGATTTCATTAATATTTTTTATTTCAGCCGTATCGCGCCAATACCGCTAATAATGCCAAAGACTGATAAAAGCCAGAATATAACCGCTATAACAACGACTGCATTTAGAATGGATTTGATAGAATTTGCCATGGGTATATACGCATTAATTAAGCCGAGCACAACGCCAACGATAACCAACACAATAAGGATTGAAACCAATGACATAGAAGTTCTCCCGCTTAAATTATAGTTTACTCATGATAACGACTTCTTAAAAATAGCCAAGAGCAACAACTCTGTCAATTAGTGTAAGTATACTTTAACTAAATTAAGTCAGGAATTGGCTATCCCAAAGTCAAAAACTTAGGTAGAATGGTGAATTAGGCGGACTTTGGCTTTTGGCAAAGGAGAGTACATGTATAGCCACAATCTAAAAATTGCAGCATTTGACCCAGAAATCTGGACGGCCATCAGCGGCGAGCAACGCCGTGAAGAGGATCATATTGAACTGATCGCTTCTGAAAATTTTGTCAGCCCCTGCGTTTTAGAGGCTCAAGGCTCTGTACTTACCAACAAATATGCCGAAGGATATCCGCACAAACGTTATTATGGTGGGTGTGAGTATGTCGATATTGCCGAAGAATTAGCCATTGCACGCGTAAAAGAATTATTTGGTGCTGCTTATGCTAACGTGCAGCCACATTCAGGTTCCCAGGCCAATGCGGTTGTCTTTATGGCCTTGCTTAATCCTGGTGATACGATTCTGGGCATGAGCCTTGCGCATGGCGGCCACCTTACGCACGGTGCTTCTGTTAATTTTTCAGGAAAGCTCTATCACGCTGTGCAATATGGCACGAATGTGAATACAGGCCTTATCGATTACGACGAAGTCGAAAAACTGGCATTAGAACATCGTCCCAAACTTATTATTGCGGGCTTTTCGGCGTATTCACGCGTTGTAGATTGGGCACGATTTAGAGAGATTGCCGATAAAATCGGTGCTTATTTAATGGTTGATATGGCGCATGTTGCAGGTCTTGTGGCCGCTGGCTTATACCCGTCTCCTGTTAATATTGCGGATGTGACGACCTCAACTACACATAAGACGTTGCGGGGACCCAGAGGCGGGCTTATCTTAGCGCGTAGTAATCCCGAAGTTGAGAAAAAATTGAATTCGGCGGTGTTTCCCGGTTTGCAGGGCGGCCCTTTAATGCATGTCATCGCAGCAAAAGCCATTGCTTTTAGAGAAGCGCTTGCACCAGAATTTAAAACCTATCAAAAACAAGTGATTACAAATGCCCGGTTGTTTGCAGAGGGATTGATGCAACGCGGATTTAAAATCGTTTCGGGTGGAACGGATAACCATTTGTTTTTAGTCGATTTGAGTGATCGCGATTTTACAGGTAAAGAGGCAGAGCAAATATTAGGGAATGCACATATTACGCTGAACAAAAATGCCGTGCCGAATGATCCGCGTTCTCCTTTTTTGACCAGTGGCATTAGAATTGGAACCCCAGCGGTTACTACTCGCGGTTTTAAAGAACCCGAGATCACGGCCTTAATATCTTGGACGGCAGATGTCTTAAATCATTTCAAAGACGAAACCGTTATCCAAAAAGTAAAATCCGCAGTTTTGGAACTGTGCAAACGTTTTCCGGTGTACGCATAAATGCAGTGCCCTTTTTGTCGTGTAGACGAAACAAAAGTGATAGATTCTCGATTAGTTGGAGAAGGCGACCAAGTGCGGCGAAGGCGCGAATGCATTAGTTGTGGAGAACGCTTTACAACTTACGAGACCATTGAATTATCTTTAACACGCGTCTTAAAGCGTGATGGCAGTTGTGTGCAATTTCGAGAAGAAAAATTACGTGCGGGTATTTTACGCGCATTAGAAAAAAGACCTGTGCGAACCGAACAAGTTGATGCTGCGGTTAATCGATTATTAAAGCGCTTACGCGCTTCAGGTGAGCGAGAAATTGAAACACAAGTGATTGGAGAATGGGTAATGGCAGAGCTTCGCGTATTAGATGAAATTGCCTATGTTCGTTTTGCTTCTGTGTATCGTCGTTTTAAAGATATTGATGAATTTCAAGCCGAGATAGATCGTTTAAAAGAAAAAAGTGAGAGCTGAGAGCTATGACTAAAAAACCTTCCTTTACAGGACGCAGAAAAGCACGTCGTTATGCCTTGCAGGCGTTATATAGTTGGGTGCTCTCTGAAAATGCGTTATCAGATATTGAAACCCATTTTTTAGTGGAACATGCAGCAGAAGCATTCGATAGAGAATATTTTCAAACGTTGTTGCATGAAGTGCCCCGGCACATCGAAATTTTAGAAACGACGATGTCACCTTATTTAAGCCGACAATTTGCAGATTTAGATCCGATTGAATTAACCATTTTACGGATTTCTATTTATGAATTAAAAGAACGGCTTGATATTCCCTATCGTGTGATTATTAATGAAGGCTTGGAATTAGCGAAAGCTTTTGGTTCTGTCGATAGCCATAAATTTGTTAACGGCGTATTAGACAAAGTCGCACGAGAATTAAGAAAAACTGAAATTCAATAGGGTCGATACGGCGGTCGACCCCTACAATTAATTTGTAGTTATCTTTTCTCGTTTTTCACGGGAGCGGGCAAAATTAATATGGCATCAGACACAGGTCTCACAGCAGACCAGATATAATCATCTTCGTCACTGCCACCCGGATGATTAATAATGGCGTTATTGATGTACAAAGTCGAAGAACCGCCGCCATCTAAATTAAGTGCGTATTCACATTTTAAGTCTTTCATAAAAATAGCTAATTCTGCGATTGTCATGCCCGGGCTACCCGTCAGCGCACTTTGTTCGACAACAGCAAATAGCCAGTGTCCATTCTTTAAAACACCAACCGCGGTACGTGCATAACGATCGGTAATAAAAGGCGAACGCAATCGTTCCATAGAATGATCTTGCACAATTTTTCCATGGTATAGCAGTATGGGCGATCCACCCAGGACGTTATCCACCATTTGCCAAGCAAGATAATGTTCTTTTTTTGCAAAATGCGGAATAATTTCGATGTTGACTGTGGCTAAGCTCCCAATATCAATGGGGTGATTGGGGTATTTCGCATAGGGGCCGATCGCGAAAACATAACCGCCTTTTGGAATGGCAATTTTGCCGGAGGATTGTATGTCGATAATGCGATTATTTTGAATGATAATGTTCGTTCCGTCTGGAACAGAATCTGTTTTGGATCCATAAGTGTCGGTGTATAAAATAGATTTGTTTGCAAGCCCCGGTTGGTTAACCGCATGTACCGGAAATTGTTTGTGGTTTAGAAAGACATTTGTTTTTGTTTGAATGCGATCAACCAGCGTTGTATGAAGTTGAGTTGACCAACCAATAGCGCCTCGAGCGCGGTAAGCTATGCCATACCATTGCCCGTGTATTTTAAGAATACCTGCTGGCAACCCATCGACCCATTCACCACTCTTAAAAAAACCACCATTAATGGCAGCAATGGCTTTATAACGTTTTGCAATAGCGCTAACTGTTTCGCGGCCTAAAGCCTTTTCTTTTGCATGTGCAAGAACGATACTCAGTTTAGCAGGGTCGACTTCTATGAGATGAACAGTTTGTTTAAGGGGGGTGGTTGTTTGCCAATAATGTAAACCCTCTACGCGCGCACTTGCAAAGGCACTCGATAAAGCGCCTAAGGTTAGCGTACTGATAATAATAGCTGCTACATATTTTTTCATAGGTCAAGTATTGTGATTGATTCTGCGTTAGCGCAGTGTACACTAGAAGATAGGGAATGTTCTAGACGAAGAGGGAGATTTATGAAGACAAACAGATTATTTAAAAGCGTGATGAGTAAAGTGATCATGGGTAGCTGTGTTGTACTCATGGCCTCGGGTGCGTATGGTGCCGGCCAAGTGGATCCCCTTGTGCAAGAAGCACGATTGAAAGCCGCTGATGGCGATTTGGAAGCGGCGGCCGCCTTGTATCATGAGGCTATGAAAAAGGATAGCCCGAATCCTCAAATTCGGGGAGAGTTAGCACAAGTCATCGTTAAAGCGCAGGCGCGTGAGCCACATGCAGACGCGGAACCCGAAGTGATAGAGGTTATTGAAAAAGGTACAAAAACCAGTGTGGATTAAGACAACAAATGTCTCACACGCGTCTTAACCAAGCGGGCACATAACATTCGGCCAATTTTAACGCTTTTTTATTTTCGCTACAGTGCGCATCAAAGCTTTTTAAAAATAGCCAAAAATGTTTAGAATGGTTCAAATATTTGAGATGACATAATTCATGCAATAAGACATGCTCTGCAAGTGTTTTGGGTAAAAAAAGTAATTTATAATTTAAACTGATATTTTTTTTTGCATTGCAGCTGCCCCAAAGGGTGTTTTGTCCGCGGATCGTCACGCGATGATAGCTAAGCCGGGTGTCTATACTTAAGTTTTTTAACCACGGTATTAAATGCGCGTGCGCTTGTTTCATTAACCATTTTTTTAATGTTTTTAAGCACAAAGGAATATTATCTGTATCGCCTTTTAATATTAAAATCTTGTTGGGGGAATGATGTATTTGTAGCGTGATGCGTTTTGCTGAGGTGGGTTGGTAGCTTATCTGCCAGGTTTCATTTAATGCAGGGCATTCAATTGTATTGGGTTTTTCAAGCGGAATCGTGTTGGCTTTTGCATAGCTTTGTTCATTGAGGTGTACATTTTGAAAAGGCGCTCTAAATCGCGCTAGCATTTTTTCTATCCAGCTTCGCTTTTCTTCGAGTAATTTTTCAATGTTCAACCGTTTTAATCTATCGGGCACGACGACTTCTAAGCCTTCTGCAGGCGTAATTTGCAAAAATGTTCGTCGTGCGCGCGAACTCCGACGAACACTATAGACGGGTGGCCAAAAAGAGAAAGTTATTTCGTGCATGTACCCAATTAATCTTTTTCACTAAAAGCCGAGAAGATCATAATAGCATGGAGAAAAGGTGCAATGCGAAAATGCCTCCACAGGCACTTTAATTTAAGTTAACTAAATAAAAAGTTGTGTTTTTTTGCGATTTTGGCTATTTGCATGTTAGTCTTGGCTACGTTATATACTGTAGTGGTATTTAGAAGTTAGGAGACTACATAACTATGGCCCTGTTTGATTTTTTAAAGCCAGCGCCGCACTTGCCAACGATGCGTGATTCCGCGCAGGTAAAAAAATCGTACCAATATTGGCGGATGCGCATTTTTTATTCTACTTATATTGGGTATTTATTTTATTATTTTACACGCAAAATTTTTTCTTCTCTAACGCCTTTTTTAGTCAGTGATTTTGGTTTAACAAAAAGTGATATTGGAAAATTGTTAACCATTGGCGCTATTACTTACGCCATTAGTAAATTTACCAGTGCCATTTTAGCCGATCGTTCTAATCCACGGTATTTTATGGCGATAGGATTAATTTTAACGGCGCTCTTTAATGTATTCTTTGGATTTTCTTCGACGCTTGTTATGTTTAGTGTTTTTTGGGGATTAAACGGTTGGTTTCAAGGATGGGGATGGCCTGCCTGTACGAAACAATTAACCTATTGGTTTAGTCATTCCGAGCGAGGCAGATGGTGGAGTATTTTGTGTACTTCACATACCGCGGGTTCGGTTATTATTTCAGTCGTAGGCCCGCTGATAGCATTATGGTTTGGTTGGCGCTGGGGTATGGTTCTACCCAGTATTGCTTGTTTAGCCATTGGATTATGGTTATTAAATCGTTTAAGAGATGTACCCCAATCCTTGGGGTTGCCGCCGATTGAAAAATTTAATAACGAAGCCATACAAGAACAAAAAGATGATGCAACCATTTTACCTATTAAAGACATATTATTTAAACATGTTTTAAATAATAAATATGTTTGGATTTTGGCGCTATCCTATTTTCTCGTTTATATCGTGCGCGAAGCCGTGCCTAATTGGGGATTTTTATATTTAGCGGAAGTGAAAGGTTATACGCCCGTTGCATCGGGTATTTGTATTGCGTTATTTGATATCGGTGGATTCGTTGGAGTGTTGTTGGCGGGTTGGGGATCAGATAAATGGTTTAATCAACAGCGTATCCCTTTAATCGTGTTAAGTTCTTTTGCATTGGTTTTTGCGATAGGTGGATTGTGGTATTTA
Source organism: Pseudomonadota bacterium (assembly GCA_052034335.1). Taxonomy (GTDB): domain Bacteria; phylum Pseudomonadota; class Gammaproteobacteria; order UBA6186; family Azoamicaceae; genus CADEGZ01. The sequence continues at coordinate 12,994 of JBPOIR010000043.1, forward strand.
GAACCGCAACAGATTATTCTGACATATTTTTGGGTAACGCTAGTTGGCGTATTAGTCTATATTCCTCAAATGTTGGTGGGCTTAGCCGCAGCAGAATGTGTCACTAAAAGCGCTGCGGGTACGGCGAATGGTTTTGTAGGGTTTTGCGCTTATTTAGGCGTGGCTGCGTCGGGTTATCCTTTAAGCATTATTATTGAGACGTGGGGTTGGTATGGCTTTATTGCCACCTTGGCGATTTGTTCCGCGCTTTGCGTATTGATGTTATTACCCATTTGGTCGATGAAGGCGGGCATACATTCTGCCGAAAATAAAGAGACACCCGCTGCACCGCTGGCGCAGGGTCAGACCGAGCCAGAGGCGGCTGCTTAGGGCGGACACCGCGGTCCGCTCCTACATGCGTTTATCGATTGGGACAAACGCGCGTTCTACAGGTCCTGTATAGAGTTGACGTGGACGTCCTATTTTGAGATCGGGCTCGCTTAACATTTCGTTCCAATTGGCGATCCATCCCACTGTCCTTGCCATCGCAAAAATAACGGTAAACATATTCGTGGGAATGCCGATCGCTTTTAAAATCATCCCTGAATAAAAATCTACATTGGGATACAGTTTTTTCTCAATAAAGTAAGGATCTTGTAGCGCAATTTCTTCTAGTTTAAGCGCCAATTGAAACAGCGGGTTATCGTGCATTTTTAAGGCTTCTAATACTTCGTAGCAGGTTTGTCGCATGACCTTCGCGCGGGGATCAAAATTTTTGTATACTCGATGCCCGAAACCCATCAATCTAAATGTATCTTTTTTGTCTTTAGCGCGTGCAAGATACATTGGGATCCGACTGACATTCCCAATTTCTTTTAGCATATTGATGACAGCTTCGTTGGCGCCACCGTGCGCAGGACCCCAAAGTGCTGCAATACCGGCAGAAATGCAGGCAAATGGATTAGCGCCTGAAGAACCTGCAAGACGCACTGTAGAAGTAGACGCATTTTGTTCGTGATCTGCGTGTAATGTAAAAATACGATCCATCGCACGCACTAAAATAGGATCAATCTTGTTAGATTCAGAAGGTACAGAGAACATCATATGTAAGAAATTTTCTGTGTAACTTAAATTATTCATAGGGTATACGAACGGTTGACCCAGCGAATATTTATAAGCCATGGCTGCAATCGTAGGCATTTTAGCGATTAAACGTAATGCAGCTAAGTCTCGATGATTGATATTTTTGATATCCAGAGAATCATGATAAAAAGCAGATAAAGCACCGACGACACCACACATAATAGCCATTGGATGTGAATTACGCGGAAATCCATTAAAGAAACTACTGAATTGTTCATGTACCATTGTGTGGTGTTGAATTTGGGTAAGAAAATTTTCTTTTTGCGCTTTATTAGGCAGTTCACCATTTAAAAGCAGATAACAGACTTCAAGATAATCAGATTCTTCCGCCAGCGCTGCGATTGGATACCCACGGTGTAACAAAACGCCCATGTCGCCATCAATAAAGGTAATTTTGGATTTGCAGGCCGCGGTTGACTGAAACCCGGGATCAAAGGTAAATATGCCAAATCGATTGAGACCCGTGACGTCCATGACATTGGGTCCTAATGTGCCAGACAAGATAGGTAAGGAAATCACCTCTTTACCGGGTACACGGAGTTCTGCTTTATCATTGGTCATATGTTATTTCCTATATTTAAAAGAATATCTAAAGTGAGTTCAATATTACCCTAGTATAGAAAGAGATCGGAAAAATTAAACAAAATTTTCACCGAATCCTTTAATATCAGCGATATTAGCAAGTTCTGGACTTAACTTATTTCTGTGCTAGACTGAAATCAATTAGGATAAGGCTCATGGCGTGGGAGGAATGGTGATGAAGCGTTTTGTTTTTTTAGGTTTTGCGCTTTTTTTAGGATTGCCCGTATTTGCGGGTGCTAATAACGTAGAAAGCACGAATGTAGAAACGGAGAGTAGTGTCGCAAACACGAGTACCCGTACACCATCACAATTACCAGAAGGCCCTTTGTCACAAGTGATGCAGGCACCGACACCAGCAATAAAACAAGAAGCCAAACAAGATACACCGGAAGAAAAGGCTTATAAAGCGAAAATGATTCAAATGGACGATACGATTGCCAAAAAAATTGCCGAGATCCAAGCAAAGCAAAAAGAAATTGACAGCGAAGTTTATTTGGCTTCTAAACCCCCATTGGTTGCTGATAGGGTTATTTTAGAGGCGCAACTCCGTGAATTACAAATGGCGCGAGATAGAATGCAAGCCCAAGAATCCTCAAGAAAAATGGCAGAAGATCTTAAAAACAATACATCGCGTTCGCCATAGGCATCAATTGTTCTGAGCCATAAATAATTTAGGGCTATACTCTGATCATAGAGTTTTGCCAAGGAACAAGGATTGTGAAACGTAGGCCTATCAACCTGAATTTTTTTACCATACATTTTCCTGTAACGGCGTGGGTTTCTGTGGCTCACCGATTATCGGGCATCTTTGTTTTTTTGATGATTCCCGGTTTGCTGTGGATATTGCAAGAATCGCTGGCATCAAAAGCGCGTTTTCACAGCTTAGGGGCATTTTTCAGTCATCCTATTGCTGTTGTAGGTCTGTGGTTACTTTTAGCAGCGCTTTTGTATCATTGGGTTGCAGGGCTTCGCCACTTGTTAATGGACATTCATATTGGCGAATCAAAAATCGGTGGGCGCATAGGGGCTTGGCTTGTCATTTGTATTTCTTTGGGTTTTATTCTGTTGCTGGGATATAAATTATGGTAGAGCCTGCCACCTCTTTAGGACGTAGTGGTTTACAAGATTGGTTAATACAACGCATTTCAGCCGTCATTTTAGCAATTTACACTGCTTTTTTGGTTATTTATTTTGTAACGTATCCGGTATTACAGTACGAACAATGGCATGGGCTATTTGCATGTAAAGTGATGAAGTATGCCAGTGCATTGGCATTATTAAGCCTTATGTCGCACGCGTGGATCGGCATATGGACAGTCATCACAGATTATATTAAGCCGCATGTACTCAGATTATCCATCGAAATATTTTTTGTGATTGCCTTGTTGATTTGTTTGATGTGGGGAATACGCATTATTTGGAGCATATAAAACATGACATTGGCTGAACAATCCTTTGATGCGTTAATTATCGGTGCGGGTGGTGCTGGCATGCGTGCGGCGCTGCAACTCGCTGAACATGGAAAACGTATTGCAGTTATTTCTAAAGTCTTCCCAACCCGATCGCATACTGTATCTGCTCAAGGCGGTATTAATGCAGCATTGGGTAATATGAGCGAAGATAATTGGCATTGGCATATGTTTGATACTGTAAAAGGCTCAGACTATTTAGGGGATCAAGATTGCATAGAATATATGTGTCGTGTGGGTCCTGAAGTTGTCTATGAATTAGAACACATGGGATTGCCGTTCTCACGATTAGAAAATGGAAAAATCTATCAACGTCCGTTTGGGGGTCAATCGAAACAATTTGGGACGGGGGGACAAGCAGCACGCACCTCAGCAGCGGCAGATAGAACCGGTCACGCATTGTTACATACGTTATATCAACAAAATCTAAAAGCAAAAACAACCTTTTTTAACGAATGGTATGCGTTAAATTTGGTGAAAGATTTGAATGGTAGAATTGCGGGTGTTGTTGCATTATCGATTGAGACAGGCGAACTTTTGTTTTTACGCGGTCGGTCTGTTGTGTTGGCAACCGGTGGCGCAGGTCGGATCTACCAATCGACCACGAATGCCTTAATTAATACCGGCGATGGATTAGGCATGTGTGTTAGGGCAGGGTTTCCACTCCAAGATATGGAGATGTGGCAATTTCATCCCACAGGATTGTCGCATGTGGGTGTGTTAATTTCGGAAGGGTGTCGCGGAGAAGGTGGTTATCTCGTCAATAAAGATGGCGAACGATTTATGGAAAGTTACGCGCCACATGCAAAAGATTTGGCATCTAGAGATGTTGTCTCTCGTGCCATTGCGGTGGAAATTCGGGAAGGTCGTGGATGCGGCAAAGAAGGCGATCACGTTTTATTAAAACTGGATCATTTAGGTAAAGAGATTATTCTAGAACGTCTGCCGGGCATTCGCGAATTATCGATGACTTTTGCCAATATTGATCCCATCATTGATCCCATTCCGGTTGTACCAACGTGCCATTATATGATGGGGGGTATTCCGACGAATAAATTTGGACAAGTGCTCACAGAAAATAAATCTGGAGAACATTTACCGGTTCCTGGTTTATATGCCGTGGGCGAATGTGCGTGTGTTTCTGTGCACGGTGCTAATCGATTGGGTGGAAATTCATTATTAGATTTGGTGGTGTTTGGCCGTGCTGCCGGATTACATATTTTGGAACATATTAATGATGACGAATTAACCGGACAAATGGTTAAAGATGTCGATTTAGAAAGTGCTTTAAGTGGATATAACCGATGGAACACGAATAAACCGGGCGAAAGTGTTTCTGATATTCGGGCTGAACTGCAAAAAGTGATGCAGAATGATTTTGGTGTTTTCAGAAAAGAAGATGTAATGCAAGCAGGCATTGAAAAATTAAAAGCACTGCGGGAGCGGTTAAAGTTCGCGAGTCTCTCAGATAAAAGCCAGGTATTTAATACCGCTCGTATTGAAGCTTTAGAATTAGATAATCTGATGTGTGTGGCGATAGCAACGGCGTATGCTGCTGTTACACGAAAAGAAAGTCGTGGCGCACATGCCAGAGAAGATTATCCAACAAGAAATGATACAGAATGGCTAAAGCATACGCTTTATTTTTCCGGTGACAGAATAGCCTACAGACCTGTAAATATGCAACCTATTTCGGTTGAGGCCTTTCCGCCTAAAGCGAGGACGTATTGATGAAATTTTCGATTTATCGTTTTAATCCCGAAGTTGATAAAAAACCCTATATGCAGGACTATGAATTAGATTTAAAAGAAACGCCTGCTGCAATGGTATTGGATGCCTTAAAATTACTCAAAAAACAAGATGAAACCTTATCATTTAGACGTTCTTGTGGAGAAGGCGTTTGTGGTTCGGATGGCATGAATATTAATGGGCGTAATGGTTTGGCGTGCGTAACACCCTTAGCGGGCATTAAAGAACCGGTGGTATTAAGACCTTTTCCAGGGATGCCAGTGATTCGAGATCTGATAGTCGATCTGACCAATTTTTATAAGCAATATGAAAAAACAAAGCCCTATTTACAAAATAGTCAGCCAGCTCCTGGCATCGAACGGCTACAATCGCCGGCAGAACGTGCGAAACTCGATGGGCTGTATGAATGTATTATGTGTGGCTGTTGTTCGAGCAGTTGCCCATCGTATTGGTGGAACCCTGAGAAATTTTTAGGTCCTGCTGCGGCATTACAGGCGGCGCGATTTATAGAAGATTCCAGAGATGATGCAACAGCAGAGCGATTAGCACAATTGAGTGATGCCTATAGCGTCTTTCGTTGCCGTAGCATTATGAATTGTGTTGACGTTTGCCCCAAAAACTTAAATCCCACCAAAGCGATTGCAGATATTCGAGAAAAAATTATTAAAGATGGCACGTAATTTGACTCATTTAAAAAATAATTTATCTAGACTCTAACAGCTACAGCAGCAAGGGTTGTAGTTTAATAAAGAAAACCAAACAAGTAAAGTGGTAGTATGTTGTGGCTTGGATGTAAAATACCGTCTTTAACAACAAAGGCGTGTTGTTTACTTTTTAGTTGACGAGCAGTCTTATGTTTCCCGCCGATTTCGAAATAGTGATTTTTAATTGTATAATCGCCTATGTTGCTATAAAAAACTGATAGACTGGCGTTAGCAGTTGATTGTAGGAAAAACAACTCGCGAATGGTACCAATAGCCAAACTTTCACCTAAATAGCTATTGAGTGCCGTTAGCAATGTTGTATTATCAATAAAAACTTTTATAGGTAAGCGTAATAATGTATTTCCGCCTTCTTCAACCGTAACAACTCTAACCAACATAATTTCAGTCAGGATTTCTAGATAAAAGTGAACAGTTTTGTTATCTATCTGGAGATTTTTGGCAAGCTTATTGATAGAAAATTCTCCAGGCGGAATTGTTGCAAGAAAATTTAATATACGTTTAAAATATACCAAATTTTGCGTTTTTAATTGATAAAAATTGGCAATGTCTTGATAAATAGCCTTGTCAATGGTTTGATGTATTTTATCATAAAATCCTTGAGGATCTTCTTGGTAGTATGGATAATAACCATGAGCGAGATAATCTTGAAAATGCCCCAATAGCATTGGCAGTTTAGAGAGTGTGCTGGCGATCTCGTCAGAATGATTGATTAGATTGTCAAAAGAAATTGTTGGTTGTGTAAGCCCTTGGTAAAAATTTAAATATTCACGAAATGACAGCCCATAAAGGGTATGTAATTTTGCACGGCGTGACAGATCATAACTACCCTTCACCAAGTCAATGCTAGAACTGCCTGAAAAGACAATTTTAATCTTTGGAAACGAATCATAAATATTTTTTAATTCCTGATCCCAATTTGGATAGCGATGGATTTCATCAATAAAAAAATGGTCAATATTTTCGTAGCGATGAAGATGGGCAACGAATTCAAATAGTAGATTCTCTTGAAAATAAATATTATCTGCAGACACATAGAAGGCTTTGCTGGTGCTCGGCAGCTTTTGTTTGATCAGTTGCAGCATCAGGGTCGTTTTCCCAACGCCACGTGCGCCCACGATTCCGATTAGCTGGTTATTCAGGTCAACTTGATCGAAGAGGTAGCGATGTTTATTAATAACAACCGTGTCCAGCAAGCCGAGATAAATTTCACGCAAAAAGTCAACTTTCAAGACTATGCTCCAAAAATACGCAGCAATGTTTGGAGTATACTCCAAACAAAGCGTTTTGTAAAGTTAACCTTCGTTTTATCTGTATAATCCCGTACGTAGGCAGAACCGCTTTCTACTTCTATAATTAAGTCAGTGACTACAACAAGAGTGTGTTAATGGCAAATCATAAAGCCACAATGAGCGAATTACAGAAAACAGCACTATTAGATGCTGGTAGTTCTGCGTATTTGGAACAACTATACGATGACTACTTAAAAAATCCGACTTCTGTACCCACAGAATGGCAACAATATTTTGAAAAATTACCTTTAGTAGATGGTGCTGTGTCGGAGATCAGCCATTCCGAAATCCAAGCGGCATTTAGGCAGATGGTCCGTCACCCAAACTTCATCAACACGACCAGCACAACACCAGAAGCCAGTGGGGACGCAGCAGTAGAAATAGCACGCCTGAAAACCGCGTTAGCCCGAGAGCGAAAACAAACAGCGGTACGCGAACTCATTGATGCCTATCGATTACTGGGCCATCTGCATGCGGATCTTGATCCTTTAAAACTGCGTGAAAAAGCGCAGGTTCCCGAGTTAATGCTATCTTATTATCATTTAACACCCGCGGATCTTGCGTTGACATTTGATGCAGGATCGCTGCCTGGGTTATCCACGCGTACGCTGCAACAAATTTTGGATGATTTAAAACGGTGTTACTGTGGCACGATTGCTTCAGAATTTATGCATATTCCAGATTCACCTGAGCGGATCTGGGTCCAGCAGCAGGTCGAAGCGATTGCGCTTCAAAATAGATTGTCTCTAGATATTCAGCAACGGATATTAGCATACTTGATAGCCGCCGATGGATTAGAAAAATATTTGGGTGCAAAATATCCAGGCGCAAAACGGTTTTCATTAGAAGGCACAGATAGTCTATTGGTGGCGTTAGATACATTTATTCAACAAGGTGGTGTCAGTGGTGCTAAAGAAATTATTATTTGCATGACACACCGCGGTCGATTAAATGTTTTAGTTAACCTTTTAGGAAAAATGCCCAATCAATTATTTGATGAATTTGAAGGCAAGCATAACGATATTAAATTAGAAGCGGGCGATGTGAAATACCATCAAGGATTTTCTTCAGATGTATCAACGCCAGGTGGTAATGTGCATTTGTCTTTGGCATTTAATCCTTCACATTTAGAGATTGTCACGCCGGTTGTTTGTGGTTCTGTTAAGGCGAGGCAAGAACGCAGAAAAGATATGGACTGCACGGAAGTGTTGTCAATTGCACTTCATGGGGATGCTGCTTTTTCAGGCCAGGGTGTCGTTATGGAAACTTTAAATATGTCGCAAACGCGCGGATTTAAAATTGGCGGGACTGTTCATGTTATTGTCAATAATCAAATCGGATTTACAACCAGCAATCCAAGCGACACTCGCTCAACGCTGTATTGTTCAGATATTGGAAAAATGATTGAAGTGCCGATTTTTCATGTAAATGCGAATGATCCTGAAGCTGTGTATACTGTGATGACATTGGCTTTAGCCTACAGAGAGAAATTTAAAAAAGATGTCATTATTGATTTGATAGGCTATCGTAGACAAGGGCACAATGAAGCGGATGAACCCGCTGTTACACAGCCGGTGATGTACGAATTGATTCGCAAAATGCCAACAGCGCGTCAGTTATACGCAGACAAACTGATTGCGGAAAAAACATTATCAGCCACAGAAATTGATAATATGATAAAAACCTATCGTGACACTTTAGATAGCCGGCAACAAGCAGTGGCACGTAACTTGGTTAATGAAGTCAAACGTGATTTTTCGAGCAATTGGGAGCTGTATGTTTCCAAAGATTGGCGAACACCAGCTAACACGGGTGTTGCTTTACCGACGTTGAAAAAATTAGCAGAAAGTCAAACCATAATGCCCGAAGGCTTTGTTTTACATCCACTTGTTCAAAAAATTATTGAAGATCGACGAAAAATGACAACGGGAGAATTGCCTTTGGATTGGGGGTATGCAGAAACATTAGCATACGCCACTTTATTAAATGAAGATTATTTGGTGAGATTATCGGGGCAAGATGTGGGTCGCGGTACATTTTTTCATCGACATGTGGTTTTGCATAATCAACGGGATAATGGGGAATATATGCCGTTATCTCACCTTTCTCAAAATCAGGCAAAGTTTACAGTGGTGGACTCGTTATTGTCGGAAGATGCAGCACTTGCGTTTGAATATGGATTTGCAAAAACAGAACCGTGTGGCTTGACTATTTGGGAGGCACAATTTGGGGATTTTGCGAACAATGCGCAAGTGGTGATTGATCAATTTATCAGTTCTGGTGAACAAAAATGGGGTAGCCTTTGTGGTTTAACATTGTATTTGCCACATGGCTATGAAGGACAAGGTGCAGAGCATTCGTCTGCACGGCTCGAGCGGTATTTGCAGCTCTGTGCAGAACATAATATTCAGGTGTGTGTGCCAACCACCCCTGCACAAGTCTTTCATATGATCCGTCGTCAAATGGTGCGCCCTATCCGAAAACCTTTAATTGTACTGACGCCCAAAAGTTTGTTGCGCCATAAATTAGCGGTTTCTCGTTTGCAAGAATTAGAAACGGGCGAATTTTTTCCGGTCTTGTCGGAGGTAGATGATATTCAGCCTGAACAAGTAAAACACATTGTTTTATGCAGCGGTAAAGTTTATTATGATGTGCTAGAAAAAAGACGTGCAAACAACCAAAAAGATATTGCGATTCTTCGAGTGGAACAGTTATATCCTTTTCCTGAAATCGAACTAAAAGCGCAGCTCGATTTGTATGCAGCCGCTTTAGTCGTTGTTTGGTGTCAAGAAGAACCCAGAAACCAAGGCGCTTGGTATCATATAAAACATAATTTATTGGCGGTTATTACGCAAAAACAAGAATTACAATATGCTGGAAGACAGGCTGCTGCAGCGCCGGCTGTTGGCTATTTACATTTACATCAAGAACAGCAGGCTGCATTAGTAAACGATGCTTTAAATAAAGGAACAACAGTATGAGTATGGAAATAAAAGTCCCCGTGTTACCAGAATCTGTTGCAGATGGTTCTATTGCCACTTGGTATAAAAAAGTGGGTGAAAAAATTAAGCGTGATGAACATCTGTTGGATATTGAAACCGATAAAGTGGTATTAGAGGTGGTGGCGCCTGCAGATGGTTTTTTAGAAAATATTTTAAAAAAAGAAGGCGATACTGTTAAGTCAGAAGAAGTCGTTGGTTTATTTATAGCGGAAGCTGTTTCAACATCAGAAAAGACATCAGTAGAAAAGCCACCAGTCGAAGCGCTGGTTTTAGCTGAACAAACCGCCAAACCACAACAACCCTTGTCACCAGCAGTCCGGCAATTGGTTAAAGAACAAAATGTGAATCTCACAGAAGTGCAAGGAACGGGTAAAGGCGGTCGTATTACCAAAGCAGATGTCACAGAAAGCGTTTCTCGAAAAGAAGCTGTTTCTAAGCCATCTTCGCCGCCTTTAGCCAAAAAAGCGGAAACAAGTCCTCTAGAATTGCCAATGGGCGAAAGAGTTGAAAAACGCGTACCCATGTCTCGGCTGCGTGCGCGTATGGCCGAACGATTATTGCAAGCGCAGCAATCAGCAGCGATTTTAACAACCTTTAACGAAATTAATATGCAGCCTGTTATGACCTTAAGACAAAAATATAAAGAAACCTTTGAGAAAGATTATGGCGTTCGCTTGGGCTTTATGTCTTTTTTTACGATTGCAGTTGTAGAAGCCTTAAAACGTTTTCCGATTGTGAATGCCTCTGTCGATGGAAATGATATTATTTATCATGGTTACCATGATATTGGTATAGCGGTGTCTTCTCCAAGAGGGTTAGTGGTGCCTTTAATTCGAAATGCAGAATTATTAGATATGGCACAAATTGAAAAGAAAATTGCTGAATTTAAAGGAAAGGCTCAAAATGGCCAACTAACCATTGAAGAAATTTCGGGTGGTACCTATACCATTTCCAATGCGGGTGGTTTTGGGTCGCTCATGTCTACACCGATTTTAAATCCACCACAAAGTGCCATATTAGGGATGCATAAAATTGAAGAGCGACCGATTGTCGAAAATGGTATTATTGTGATTCGACCCATGATGTACGTTGCCATGTCTTATGATCACCGCATTATTGATGGCACGGATGCGGTGCAATTTTTAGTGACGGTTAAAGAACTCATTGAAGATCCGGCACGGTTGTTATTAAATGTTTAATCTTCTCATACAGGATAGCCATTATGAATTTGCATGAATATCAATCAAAACAGTTGCTAGCGAAAGCTGGATTACCGGTTCCTAAAGGCGTTGTTGCGATGAGCGTAGAGCAAGCCGTATTAGCGGTAGATGGCTTAAGTACCAACAATTGGGTTGTTAAAGCACAGGTTCATGCTGGGGGGCGTGGAAAAGCGGGGGGCGTTAAACGGGTAAACAATAAAGAAGAATTAGCGGCTGTTGCGCGACGCCTCTTGCATACACGATTGGTTACTGCACAAACAAACGAAAAAGGTCAGCCCGTTAATGAATTATTAATTGAAGAAACGTGTGAAATAGACAGAGAGTTGTATTTAGGTGCTGTCATCGATCGTAGTTTAAAGAAAATTGTATTCATGGCGTCTACAGAAGGGGGGGTGGAAATCGAAAAAGTGGCGCATGAGTCACCCGATAAAATTTTAAAATTTCCTGTGGATCCTTTGCTAGGGGTGATGCCGTATCAGTGTCGGGAATTAGCGTCTAAATTGCAACTGAGCGAAGCAGCAGGTAAGCAGCTGGTTAAAATAATCACGGGTTTATACAAGCTGTTTCAAGAATACGATTTAAGTCTCATTGAAATCAACCCTTTGGTGTTGACAAAGCAAGGCAATCTAACCTGTTTAGATGCAAAGCTTAACGTCGATGATAATGCCTTATATAGACAACAGGTATTGCGTGAAATGCGCGATATTACGCAAGAAGATGCACGAGAAATATTGGCGAGAGAGTGGGAGTTAAATTATATTCCCTTGGAGGGCGCTATCGGTTGCATGGTAAATGGCGCCGGGCTAGCAATGGCGACAATGGATCTGATTAAATTATACGGTGGAGACCCCGCAAACTTTTTGGATGTGGGCGGTGGTGCAACAGAAGAACGTGTTAAAGAAGCGTTTAAGATTATTTTATCCGATAGCCATGTAAAAGCCGTGTTAGTCAATATTTTTGGTGGCATTGTACGGTGTGATTTTATTGCGCAAGGGATCATCAAAGCCGTGTCGGAAGTGGGTATTCAAGTACCCGTGGTTGTGAGATTAGAAGGTAATCATGCATTCGAAGCCAGTCAAATGCTCGAGAAAAGTGGACTCAATATTATTGCGGCTAAATCACTCGGAGAAGCCGCAGAAAAAGTGGTTGCGGCTGCGGGAGGCAAAAAATGAGCATTTTAATCGATAAAAATACGAAAGTGATTTGTCAGGGGTTTACCGGACAGCAAGGTACATTTCATTCAGAACAAGCGATTGAATATGGTACGCGAATGGTGGGAGGGGTTACGCCAGGTAAAGGAGGTCAAACGCATTTAGGTTTACCAATTTTTGATACGGTGCGTGAAGCAATACAGGTTACAGAGGCGGATGCCAGTGTTATTTATGTGCCCGCACCTTTTTGTAAAGACTCCATTATTGAAGCAATAGATGCGGGGATCCGTTTAGTCGTTTGTATTACCGAAGGCATGCCTGTCTTAGATATGTTGCAAGTAAAACATTATATTCGTGATAAAGCTGTGCAAGTTATTGGGCCTAATTGTCCGGGTGTGATAACTCCCGATGCTTGTAAAATTGGCATTATGCCAGGGAATATTCATATGTCTGGTAGAGTGGGTATCGTCTCTCGTTCGGGCACGCTAACGTACGAAGCAGTTAAACAAACAACAGATGTTGGTTTAGGGCAAAGCACCTGTGTGGGTATTGGTGGAGATCCTATTCCGGGAAGTAGCTTTGTGGATATTTTAGCGCTTTTTAATGAAGACTCACAAACCGAAGCGATTGTGATGGTTGGTGAAATTGGGGGGAGTGCAGAAGAAGAAGCGGCGGCTTATATCAAAAGATATGTGAAGAAACCGGTTATTTCCTATATTGCAGGGGTGACAGCCCCACCTGGCAAGCGTATGGGTCATGCAGGCGCCATTATTGCTAGTGGGCATGGAACGGCGGCTGAGAAATACGCTGCATTAGAAGAGGCAGGCGTTTTAATCGTACGTTCTCCGGCAGATATTGGGAAAATGGCCTTAGGCGCATTAAAGTAATCTTACCAAATTAAAAATGAGATTGAAACCTCCGGTTGACGGTAGGGCATTTCACGGTATAATAGCTTCCTTTACTCGGGCCGTTAGCTCAGCTGGTAGAGCAGCGGACTTTTAATCCGTTGGTCGATGGTTCAAATCCATCACGGCCCACCAATAAAATCAATCACTTAGCACTTTTTCAGCTAAGCACCCAAAACCTCTTGCGGGAGATTTGCGGGAGCTAGCATCAACCGGCATACAGTAGGTCATAACGAAGCCCTCTGTGTGTGGGGTTGATTCTCTTTCGTAAGCATAGAATTTGCACAACGCAATAACGTGAGCGTGACCCCGTCGTTATGCGTTTCACATACTCTATTTGCCGCCTTATAAAGGTTTTGCAACTCAGCTGCCGAATAATGAGTGGTGATTCGTTCCGAGACATGCCCTAGTAAGTCTTGCCGATCTTCAAGGCTTACGCCAACTGAACGCAATCTTCTCCCAAAAGTATGCTTTAAATCGTGTACGCGAACTTGCTTAAGATCGGCTCTCTTTCTTGCCGCTCTCCAAGCAGAATTAAGCATTCGCACTAAAGGACGTTCCCTAAAGCTAAAGACATGTGTTGGATGTGTCCCTCTCTGTTCTTCAACAACTGTCCGAGCTGTATCATTACAAACCACCAAACGCTCTTCTCCATTTTTAACGAATACACTGGGAATAATAAAAACCACGAGCTTTGGTAACTCGGCGATCTTGATTTCCCAATCCCATTGTAATTTGCATATTTCTCCATCACGGCAACCCGTATTAACAGCAAATAACGCCATCTTTTGTAGGTGCGTAGGCAACTCTCTGAAGAGTCTATTCTGTTCTTCCCAGCTAAGCGGATAAGGCTTTCTCAGATCATGTTCTGGAAGCAACCTGATCTTAGGCGCATTTGCCATCCACGTTAAACCATATTCATCCATCCATTCACTAGCAGCTAAATTACAGATTCTGCGAACAACTTTTAACCCGTGGTTAATAGTTCGCATTTTAACTCCATCCCGCCGCCTTGCCTCAATATAAGGCTGTAGTGATCCCATATGAATAGACTCTAAGGTCATGTTCCCAATGTGATTTACCAACACTTTCAATCTGCCCGCATCTGAATTTAGGCTACGCTTATGTTGATTCTCCATTAAAAACTTAGTGGCTGCATCCTGAAATATCCGTTTAGGCCGTACGCCATACACAGATGCTTGTCTTACTTCTTCAGAACGTCTTGCTAAGTACTTTTCGGCTTCTTCAAGGTCGCCAGTGCCAGTGCTTTCGCAAAGTCGATGTCCGAAGATTTTCTTATCAATGTGCCAGATCTCTTCACGTTTATAGAGTCCTGGCATCCGTTTTCGTCCCATACTTCCAAACTCCTATGGTTGGATGTCGCGGGACGACTACTACAACGCTTATAATGATCTACCCACGCATCTAAATCAAGCCTGT
>JBPOIR010000011.1:0-4286 GCA_052034335.1 Pseudomonadota bacterium
CTGGTACTTAATTTGTTTGGGGCGCGATGATGGAATTGGCAATAGTTTACGACAACAAGCAGTAAATCTTGGTTTAGATAAACACATTTTGTGGCTAGGTACCCGATCGGATATTGCAGATGTGTTATTTAGTGCCGACATCGGTGTTTTGTGCCCATTTAAAAACGAAGGTTTTTCAAATGCGATATTAGAAGGAATGACTGCGGGTTTACCCATGGTCGTAACCGATATTGGTGGGAATAAGGAAGCTGTTGTTAATGGTGAAACAGGCTATGTTGTAGAACCGCGCAATACAGATAGCTTGGCAGCAGCCATTTTAGACTTGGCTAATAATCGCAGCAAAGCGAAGCAGTTTGGTGAGGCTGGGCAGAAGCGTGTTAAAGAAAGTTTTTCATTGAGCGCTTGTGTCGATGCTTATGAGAAGCTTTATAACAGTCTGTAAATAAGTTTACACGCGATTAACAATGTGTGAGCTCATCCCATTTTTTTAAAATCTTTTCCAACGAAAACCGCTCGATAATTTCTTTTGCACGTTTGCCATATTGTTTACGTAATTCGATGTTTTCTATCAATTGCAACATTGCGTTGGTTAAAGCATTCACATTTTGAGCAGGTACTAAAAGACCATCAATGTTATGTCGGATAATATCTGCTGATCCACTCCCGCAATCAAAAGCAACCACAGGTAGTCCCACCGCCATCGCCTCACATAAGCTATTTGGAAATCCTTCGTATCGAGAAGGGAGCACAAATAGCGAACCATCCGATAAAACCTGGGCTATATTGTTCGTTAGCCCAGGAAGATGTACATAGGCCTCTAATTTCAAATGTGAGCGTAATGCTTCGAGTACCGGGCGTTCACTTCCTTCTCCCCAAATCACTAATTCCCATTCGGGTTGTTTATCGTGAACTACACCAAAAGCCTGGAGTAATAAATCAAATCCTTTTTGAGTTTCTAAGCGGCCGACGGCGATAATTTTCTTTTTTTCATAATCAATATTCGGTAATTGTGACCCATGGGATGACAGAGAAACTGGATTTGGAATAATCGAGATGCGTTGATGAAGTTTTTTAGGGAAATAGTTTTGAATCTGTGTTGTTTGCACAACAAGGTGATTTGCTAAAGGATAAGTTACCTTTCGCAAAAAATTTTGTAGCGAGCCGATGGGATGTTGAGAGGGATCTACACGTTCGGAAACAATAATAGGGATCTTAAGCCCTAAAGTTGCCAGGATAGTTGTAATATTCACAGTATCTAAAAATGCAATAATGCAATCTGGTTTTTGCTTTTTGAAGAATTGGCGTAAAAACCAAGTGCGTTTTAATAATTTCCAGAGTGGGATCAGAAAATTTGGACAATAAAGCCTTTTTTTTACGCGAAGATTTAAATTACACAGGTTGACGTTGGGGTGTAAAGGGTAGAAAGATTGATATCCCGGCTCTTTAAAAGTAATCAAGCTAACATTTTCTCCTTCTTTCGCCCAGGCATTCGCAAGTGTAGTGATAACACGCTCTGCGCCACCTGCGTTTAGTGCGGAAATAACCAGTGTTATTTTCATAGAAAAAATACGGCCTTTTACTGTATAATCCAATAAAAATGCTAGGAATGCAGGCAGTTTATCGTTAAGCGCTGTTTTTAGCAATTATTTAGTGCATGTTCCTACTGGAGAACTTAAAATATGACGATACAAATCGCTGTGATTGGTACTGGCTATGTAGGCTTAGTTTCTGGCACCTGTTTTGCGGAACTTGGGCATTCTGTTACCTGCATAGACAATAATCCAGAAAAAATTGTGCAATTAAAGCTTGCCCAAATTCCTATTTATGAACCCGAACTTGCGGAGATGGTGAATAAGAATATTCAAGCAGGACGTTTAAATTTCGACACCCAGTTACAAAAGGCGGTAGAAAAAAGTCAGGTATTATTTATTGCGGTGGGAACGCCGACGGATCCAGAAACAGGTCAGGCTGATTTAAGTTATCTTAAAATAGCCGTGAATGAAATAGCGAAGTTTATTAATGAATATAAAGTCATTGTTGTGAAGTCTACGGTCCCTGTTGGCACCTGTCATCTGATTAAGACCATGATTCAACAAGAAAATCCAAATGCACAGTTTGATATTGTTTCTAATCCAGAATTTTTAAGAGAAGGATTAGCCGTTTACGATTTTATGAATCCAGACAGAATTATTATTGGTACCGAAACAGAAAGTGCTAAAGCAATCATGCATCAAATCTATCAAGTTTTCGATGAACGGGGTATCCCAATACTGTTTACAGATCTTGAAAGCTCCGAACTGATTAAATATGCGGCTAATTGTTTTCTCGCAACCAAAATTGCTTTTATCAACGAAATCGCCAATTTGTGTGAAAAAACCAATGCCAATATTGTCGAGGTTAGTGAGGGGTTAGGTTTAGATAAGCGTATTGGTGCAGTCTACTTAAAACCCAGCCCGGGTTTTGGTGGCTCGTGTTTTCCCAAAGACACTTTAGCATTAGCACATGCTGCACGCGAAGCACGTTCCCCATTGGCTATTGTTGAATCCGTAATTTTGTCGAATGAGCGCCATAAGTCGTACATGATCGAAAAAATTCTGGCTGCCTGTTATGGTACAGTGCGAGGCAAAACTTTAGCAGTATTGGGTGTTGCTTTTAAAGCCAATACCGATGACGTGCGCGAAAGTTCTGCATTGATTATCATTGAAGCACTTCAAAAGCAGGGCGCAAATATTATTGTATATGATCCTGCTGCGATGGAAAATGCGGCGACTGTCTTGTCAAACGTTGTTTTTGCAAAAGATGTTTATCAAGCGATGAGCGGTTCAGATGCAGTCGTAATAGCGACAGAATGGCCAGAATTTTGTGATTTAAATTTTGACTGTATGCGCGAAAGTGCGACTGTTGTTGATTTAAGAAATTTATATGATCCTAAGACAATGTATGCGCAGGGTATTCGATATTTTTCCATTGGACGCAAACCCGTTATAACTTCGAAGAAACCCTTATGTGTGGATTAGTCGGCTTTTGGGATTTTAAAGCCAATACATCCAAAACGGAATTATTGGCCATTGGCCAAAAAATGGGCAAAGCGATTTCACATCGTGGCCCAGATTCTGAGGGGGCATGGTGCGACGAAACACTCGGTCTGTCTTTTTCGCATTTACGTCTTGCGATTGTCGATTTATCTGAAGCAGGGCATCAGCCCATGGTGTCGCGTTCGGGTGGCTCTGTTATTGTCTATAACGGAGAAATTTATAATGCACCTGAATTGCGAGAGACTTTAAGTTTAGAAGGTTGTCGTTTTCGTGGGCATTCCGATACAGAAGTTATTTTAGAAGCGTGTGAGCATTGGGGTGTAATTGCTACTTGTCAAAAGTTAATCGGTATGTTTGCCTTTGCTTTTTGGGATAAGCAGACGCAACAATTATTTTTAGCGCGAGATAGATTAGGGATTAAGCCGATGTATTGGGGGTTTAATCAAGGCATTTTATTTTTTGGCTCTCAGCTCAAAAGTTTTAAAGGGCATCCACATTTTAAGCCCGAAATAGATAAAGAAGCGCTGACTGCTTATTTTCGGTTTAATTATGTCCCAACGCCATTGTCTATTTTCGAAAATATTCAGAAGTTATCACCCGGTAGCATTTTATCGATTGATAGAAATCAAAAAACACAGGAATTTCGATTTTGGGATTTGCAGGATGTTATTACTCGCGCTAAAGAAAATCGCTTAAAAGCATCGAGTAGTGATGGCGCATTAGTTGAGGAATGTGATGTTCTATTGCGTGATGCAGTCAAAAGACGCATGGTAGCTGATGTTCCCTTAGGTGCTTTTCTGTCGGGTGGTATTGATAGTTCCACTGTCGTTGCTTTAATGCAAGCACAAAGCGATCGCCCCATTAAAACCTTTACCATTGGATTTCATGAAGCCGGATATGATGAAGCCAAACATGCCGCGGCAGTTGCCAAACATCTCGGTACAGAACATCATGAATTATATTTAGCATCGAGTGAAGCGCAGGCCATTATTCCCGATATTCCGAATTGGTGTGACGAGCCCTTTGCAGATGTTTCTCAAATACCAACATACTTAGTTTCTAGATTGGCGCGTCAACAGGTTACGGTCAGTCTTTCGGGGGATGGTGGAGACGAGCTTTTTGCGGGTTATAATCGTTACTTTGTGGGTCAAGCATTTTGGCAACGTATCAAGATTTTGCCTTATTGGTTGCGTTATTTAAGTGCGTATGGAATACGTCAATTCTCACCCAATCGCTGGGATAGCATTGCCA
>JBPOIR010000102.1:0-29101 GCA_052034335.1 Pseudomonadota bacterium
AAAATGGCAAAATCAGATGCCCATAATCTGTGGGAACGATTAAGAGATTATGAATATTCTGTCCTACTATTCGCTAAAAAATCAGAGGTGTCATTTACGAATAATCGTGCTGAAAGGGATCTTCGAATGTCTAAAGTGAAACAGAAAGTATCAGGTTGCTTTAGAAAAGAGTTATATGCTCAGGCGTATTGCCGAATCTCAAGCTACCTTCAAACAATGGCTACTAAAGGATACAATCCGTTGATCGCAATTCAAATGGCACTTGTGGGAGAGTCTATCTAAAGGGAGTGAGCAGTTACGATTACTCAATGTATTGCCACTGTTTTAAGTGGAGTTAATCATCATAGAATTGTAGGATGTTCCACTATAATCTATAGAAAATTATTTGAGCTATCGTTTAAAAAGCCATTGTAAAATAGGACAATTTGTTTTATAAATAAAGATTCAATAATGAGGAGATATCAAATGGCAAAAGTTAAAAAAGCTGTTAAAAAGACCACGGTTAAGAGTCAAAGTAAGGCATTAAAACCTAAAGTCCACAAAGCGGTGCTAAAGGGTAAGGCAAAAACAGATGTTGTTAAAGCGCCTAAGTTAAGTATTCCAAAAGCACCTTATAAAAAGTCTGAGTTTTTGACAACATTGTCTACTCAAACAGAGGTTAGCAAGAAAGATGTGGTAAAAGTGTTAGAAGCTATCCAAAGTATAGTCGCACTACATCTAGTCAAAAACGGCCCCGGACAATTTATTTATCCTGGACTGTTTAAAATGACGGCTAAAACAAAACCTGCGACTAAAGCTAGAAAAGGACGTAATCCCTTTACAGGAGAAGATATGATGTTTAAAGCCAAGCCTGCTCAGCGGGTTGTAAAGGTTCGACTCTTAAAGAAATTTAAAAGTGGATTGGAGTAACACGCTTTGGGGTTAGCAGAGAATGTGTTAGCGCAGGCTATTTTAGAATTAAAATCGTCTAATGCTTATAGATTAATAGAGCGGTATAAAAAGCCGCTTTATTATTCTCCTGATGATGGCTCTCCAAAGTTTAAAGGTGTTTTTTTAGATGTGGAGAGTACAGGTCTTTTCATACCCGAAGACAAGATTATTGAGCTCGGGATGGTGATTTTTGAATATGGCGCAGATGGAAGAATTTTTAGGATTTTAGAAGAGTTTAGTGAATATCAAGATCCGGGAAAGCCTATACCACCTCATATTGTTAAATTAACGGGTATCACGGACTTAATGGTTAAAAACCGTCAACTGGATAAGCAAAAGGTGTTTCAACATTTAAACACAGCAGATATGATTATTGCGCATTATGCAAATTTTGATAGAGCGTGTTTAGAGGCACATTGGCCAGACATTCCTGTAAAACCCTGGGCTTGCACGATGAGTCAAATTTCTTGGGGAGAAGAAGGGATAGAAAGCGCAAAATTGGAATATTTGGCCTATCGCTATGGTTTTTTTTATGAAGGCCACCGTGCCAGTACAGATTGTTTAGCTGGTGTGCATCTATTATCCCAAGTGCTACCCCATTCTAAAGAGCGGGTATTAAAAACGTTGCTGAACGCCAGTAAAAAGATCACTTTTAGGGTTTGGGCATTGAATGCACCCTTTGCTAAAAAAGAACTTTTAAAAGCAAGACAGTATCGTTGGAGCGCTGATGGACAGGGGAAACATAAAGCTTGGTTTCTTGAATTGCCAGAAGAGCGGTTATTAGAAGAGCTGACATTTCTATGGGAAGAAATTTATGCTTATGCGGAATGTTTGCCGGTTGAAGAAATAAATGCGAAAAATCGATTTTCCAAGAAGGCGACTTTAAAAGAACATTGGATAGAAAGCCTTTCTCAAGCTGAGGAATTGCTTCAATGAAGGTATTGTGTTATAACGAACTGGATACTTCCAATGTTAGAAGCCAATATGAAAAAACGGTCGAGAGGATACGGCAAGATGATTTTTATTCTGCGAAAGTAAAGAAGTTGGCGGGTACCCCGTATTACAGAGCAGAGTTGGATTATGCCAATCGCTTATTATTTAAGATAGTCAGCTATCAAGGCGTCAAATATGCCTTAATGTTAGAAGTGATTTTAAATCATGCTTACGAGAAATCCCGGTTTTTACAGGGCACAAAAGTAGATGAAACTAAAATTGAAACAATAAACCATAACAATCTAGAAGAATATTCTGCTGAACCCATTGCCTATATTAACACTCAGCAGTCCCACTTTAATTTTTTAGATAAAATTATTTCCTTTGATGATGTGCAACAAGCCATATTTTTAGTACGCCCACCGCTCATTGTAATAGGTTCGGCAGGCAGTGGTAAAACCATGCTGATTTTGGAGCATTTAAAGCTTTGCATGAATGAAGTTTTATATGTGACGGGTTCATCTTATTTAGTACAAAATGCACGACAGCTTTACTATTCTTATGATTATGCTAATGAGGTTCAAAATGTTGAATTTTTATCTTACCGAGAGTTATTGGAAACCCTCAAAGTGCCTGAGGGCAAAGAGATTGACTTTTATGTTTTTGCAGGGTGGCTTAAAAAATTTAACAAGGGAAAAAGTTTCCAAGATGCCAATAAATTGTATGAGGAATTTAAAGGGGTTATAACAGGCAATCGTACGGATAAAGCCTTTCTTGCAAAAGAAGAGTATCTCAATCTAGGCGTTAAGCAATCTATTTATCATTTAGAAGAAAGACCCATTGTGTATGAACTATTTGAAAAATATTGTCAGTTTTTATCCACACAGGGATTATATGATATCAACGTACTGTCCTTTGAATACGTAAGCCTTTCTCAAGGTAAATATGATTTTATCGTCGTAGATGAAGTTCAAGATTTTACGCCTGTACAATTGTCGCTTATCTTAAAAACGTTGAAGCATCCCCATCAGTTTATTTTATGTGGAGATTCTAACCAAATTGTCCATCCCAATTTTTTTTCTTGGTCTAAAGTCAAAAGCTTATTTTATGAACAGCCCTCCCACGTACCGCAGGATTTGATTCGAATTTTAAATAAAAATTATCGCAATGCCGCGTCTATTACAGCCATCGCCAACAAAATTTTAAAAATTAAAAATGCGCGATTCGGCTCTATTGACAAAGAAAGTCATTATTTAGTGGAAAGCCAATCTTCATCACTAGGCGAAGTGTATTGTTTAGTAAATCAGCAAAAAATACGTCATGAACTGAATACAAAAACTGCTAAGTCAACCCGTTTTGCCGTGATTGTGTTACGCGAGGAGCAAAAAGAAGCTGCAAGTCAATATTTTCAGACACCGTTGATATTCTCAATTTATGAGGCCAAAGGTTTAGAATACGACAATGTAATTTTATATAATCTGATTAGCAGCGAAGAGAAAAAATTTAGGGATATTGTAGAAAATGTCTCAATAGAAGATTTAGAGAAAGCATTAGTTTATGGACGTGTCAAAGATAAAAATGACCGTTCGCTAGAAATTTATAAATTCTATATTAATGCGCTCTATGTCGCCATTACCCGTGCTATTCAAAATGTCTACTTTATTGAAGACAAAGAAAGTCATCCACTGTTTGATTTATTAGGTATTAAACCTAGCCACGAAATGGTTCCGATTCAAATCCAAAACTCTTCCTTAGAGGAATGGCAAAAAGAAGCCAATCGTTTAGCGCTCCAAGGCAAGCAAACACAGGCAGAGGCCATACGCCATACTATTTTAAATGTACAAAATCCCCCATGGCAGGTATTAACGCCAAGCGTTCTCATCCCTTTACAAGAAAAAGCTTTAGACACTCAACTGAAAAATAAAGAAGCGCGTTTATTACTGTTTGAATATGCGCTTGTTTATCAACAACACGCTTTATTAAACGCATTGGCAGCCATTGGTTTTATGCCGGCTCTTAAGCCTGATAAAAACAAAGATTTATTGTTAAGGAAATATTTTATAGGGTATTCGGCTAATCCAACCAACATCATGCGGCAAATTGCTTCCTATGGTATAGACTTTAGAAACATTTTTAATCAAACACCTTTAATGATTGCCTGTGGTTTTGGTCAAGAGGCACTGGTGAAGCTGCTGATAGACAATGGCGCAAATCGGAGTTTAACAGATAATTTAGGGCGGAATGCATTTCAAATCATCCTTCAAAAGGCTTTTTCAGAGCAAAAGTTCGCTCAACATAAGTTAAGTGGACTCTATCATTTATTATCTCCCAAC
Organism: Pseudomonadota bacterium; assembly: GCA_052034335.1. Classification (GTDB taxonomy): domain Bacteria; phylum Pseudomonadota; class Gammaproteobacteria; order UBA6186; family Azoamicaceae; genus CADEGZ01. Next base: position 4,197 of record JBPOIR010000102.1, read on the forward strand.
AGCTTAGATGTACAGGTTGAGAGGAAACTGATTAAACTGGATGTAAAGCAAATGGAGTTTTTCCTGGTGAATGCCATGATTGCAATCGCCCATCAAAAAGAGTTGGCGCGTCATCAATTATGGTCATTTGTTGTCAATGATTTTTTAGATCCTTTGCAATACTTTCCAGAGCGAATTGTTCCTGAAAAACGTAAACAAAGAGCCTATATTTCGAGTATTTTATCTAAAAATGAAATTTATAGAGAAGGCCCGTATAATCGTAAACTTTTTTTACGGATAAAGCTGGGGCATTACATTATCAATCCGGGTTTAAAAGTTAAGGTTAACGAGGACTGGATAAGCCTTTATAAATTATTGAATTTAACATTCATTAAAGAGTCTTCAGAGATAGAGACACAAGAAGAGGTTATGTCTTAAATAAGAGATTCTTCATATCTGAAATTTTGTTAAGCTACGTTTTAAGGTAAAAAAATAGTACAAATTTATTTAATTTTTCTGTAATTTTTTAATTGTATATTGAGGAGATGAGACCAATGAATTTCATGAGTTTAAATAAATTCTTAGAGATGTCCGACAAAGAGCGTGGTGAATTGCAAGTTCTCAGTTTATCTGCCCAGAACCTTGGCCTATTAGATGCGGATGGCTTTCAAGCTTTTGCGAGGCTTTCTCCCTGCGCTGGGTTGAAGCAACTTAATTTAAACTACAACAACCTTGATGCGTTAGATATGGATCGCTTTCAAGCATTGGGAGATTTTCTTTCGCGTTGTCCAGGGTTGGAGACTCTTGACTTAGCGGGTAACAACCTGGGTGATTTAGATGTTCGTTTTCAAACGTTCTGCGATGCTCTCGCAAATTGTCCTGGGCTGCAAATTCTGAACTTAGGCAGCAACCGGCTCGAGGTATTAAAAATGAACGGCTTTGAAGCCTTGGGGCAGGCTCTTTCCCGCTGCTCAGAGTTGCATACCCTTCAGTTAACGAACAACAACCTTGGTGAGTTAGAGGCGGCTGGCTTTCAAGTGTTGGGTCACACGCTCTCAGATTGTCCGAGGTTGCACACCCTCAATTTAGGGAGCAACCGGCTTCAAGCATTAAAGACCGATGGCTTTCAAGCGTTGGGGCAAGCTCTCTCACGGTGTCGGAGTTTAGGTACCCTCAATTTAGAGAACAACAACCTGGGTGAATTAGAAGCAGCTGGCTTTCAAGCGTTAGGGCAGGCTCTCTCAGATTGTCCAAATTTGCATGCTCTTGAGTTAACAAACAATAACCTGGGTGAGTTAGAGATGGGCGGCTTTCAAGCGTTGGGGCAGGCGCTCTCATACTGCCCGAGGCTACAGACCCTCAATTTAGGAAGCAACAACCTGGATGAATTAGAAACGGATGGCTTTCAAGCGTTAGGGCAGGCTCTCTCAGATTGTCCCGCGTTGCGAACTCTTAATTTATGGGGAAATAACCTGTGTGACTTAAAGGCGAGCGACTTTCAAGCGTTCTGCGACGCTCTCTTTTGCTTGGAGACGTTGACTGAGATAGAAAATATTGCGGAATTCACAAAAGAGCAGCAAGGTGCACTGGCATCTATCCTAAATAAAAACCTGAGATTTATCGAGGAAATTAAGAATATTTTAGATAGTGGATTGCCCAATGAACCCAAGTTTCCCAGTGTACTGCAAAATATCATGATGGGTTATCTACTGCCTGAAAATGCCCTTTTTCCATCGGATAAAACGAGTGTTCCTGCTCTTGTTTTTAGTATTAGCGCCCCAAACAGTGAAAGGCAAGAAAATAAAGAAATTAAAGATGCCCTTCCTCTTGGTAAACACTTATCTTGATCTTTAGGAATTTCAAAGTTTTGATGCTAGAAGAATGCACAGTAGAATTTTCCGTTTTTAGAATTTTCAGAACTTCATTTTACCATGCACAGGATAAAATTTGATAAAATTTTTCAAAAATGACGTTAAAAATGCGATTTTTCAAATTTTAGACGTGGTTATCCCATGCGGGTAAAATTAGGGGATTTTCATTAACGCTAATGGAGCATGGATTGCAAGCAAAGCATTAATTTTAGTGATGCCAAATCGAATTGCAGAAAAAATGAGTTGATGACCACATAAAATACAGAGCAGTGGATTGAACTTAAAATTTTTCTGAATGAGTTGGACATATGTTGGTGGGGATGGCGCATCATTAACTTTTTGACCAAGTAGTGCATAAACAATAGGTAACAATTTTCCCCGAACGCGATTAGCAAGGAGGCCGTAATATCGGATCATGCGAAATCCGGCATCGGGTATATGTTGGACAAAACGCCCGACAAACTCTTCTGCTGTGAATTGAAAATCTCGGTAGGTTTTTGTGCTGTGATCAAGATATTTTAAAGTTACAGAATGTCCATCAAAATGTCTTAGTTTTGATTCGGCAATGGGAGGTCGTTTGAAATATCTTCCGAGATAAGCAACAGTCTGTTTATGATCACTGGAGGGTTTACTGCAATACACTATCCAGTTTTTTTTGTAAAGCTGATCAAGGAACTGATTAAAAGTAAAAGTATTATTGAGTTGCTTTTTAATGGTAGGAGGAATAATAAGTTTTGTTCCAGTTCCAGATTCTCGAAATAGCTGAATGATTCGATATCTCCACATTTTCATCAGTGTTGCTTGGTGAAAAAAAAGGTTTTTCCATTGAGTAAGGTCTTCAGATAATCCGCCGGCTGTTACCGACAAGTGAATATGAACATTACGTTTGAGATCGCGGCCAAATGTGTGAAGAACGAGAAAATTTGCATTTACAGCTAAAGAAGATGCGTTTTATATGAGAACAGTTTTGGTTTGAGCAGCAATATTCTCGATATCCTCGAATGATGTCTCTACAGCTCAGTAATTTAACAATACTGACTACAATGCCCTTTCGCAGAGTACTTTTATGTTTTTTGTAAAACTTCCACCAATTTTCATTGGATAATAAGATTTGTTTAATGCTATATTTTTGCTGCACGTTACTCCAAGTAAATTTTCAAATGGATTGGCGAAGTGTAACGTTTTTTTGTTAAGGATTAAACATGGGAGGGGTAATTTTTGAAAAATTTCAATATTGGTCAATCAAAAAACGCAAAATATTCTGGCGGTATAAAAGAAATATCAAAAGTTGTTGGGTATTTTGCTTATACTAATTCGGGACATGTATTGTGTGAAGGTGAGGCTTGCGTCATTGCGGGTACAGAAGAACGCATGCAAACTTATCTAAATAGGTCATCCGATCACGGTGAAAAATATATTACAAAGAAGACGCGATTTGGTGAGATTATGAGTGGACTAGGACAGGGCGGATCATATGCGTTTGATGAAGAATCCTATAGTCTGTTTTTTGATTTGCTCAAAATGAATGGTATAGATGGTTTTCCAGAGAAAGCCTCGTTCTCAAAAAATCGCCCAGCGGATGGCATACAATTTGTTATAATCAAGACGCCTTGGTGACGCGACAAGTTGCCGACGGAGTCGGCCTCACTCGAATTCTTCTGACGGATTAATAGCAAAATTTTATGATTTTTTATCAGACCGATGGCGTATTTTATATCAAGGTTCCTGGTTGTTATTCGTCAATCAATTTGCAACCACGAGCGATTTACTTTGTCTAAAGATGTGGGCACTGTAAAAGGCGCAATGGCAGAAGTGAAGGACATGATGAAGGTAAAAGAGCTGGATAAAAATACAGTTTTTTTGTCGAAGGTAAAATAAGGCTCTGCAGAAATGCAAAGTCAGGCAGCCATTGCAGAACCAGAATATAAGGTTCATGCTATAATACCCGACCGTGCGTGGCTTAAATCCACTGAAGGTCAGATAGTAAGCGTGGCCGAAGGAGATTCAATTGAGAGTTATGGTAGGATCATTGTTATTGATGCCCCCAATAGCGTTGTTCTCACGAGTTCCGGCATTGTTTTCCATTAACTTTAACTCGCGGCTCTTTGCTTACTTAGGATGCTTGCTTTATTTCGTTTCTGAACACGCATATGCCGCAGACATACAAACCATTTTAAACAATGTCAGTAGGATAATCGTTCCTTTAACAACAATGGTACTGATTATTTCCTATATGAGTGGTGTTTGGATGATGATTAACGCCCTCACGAAACTAAAAAAATTTGGCAATATGTCGATGCAGGCTCAACCGGGCGAATTGGGCGGTCCCCTGATAAAACTCGCAGTAGGGGCTGTCTTAATTTACTTACCTAGTTCCACCGATGCATTAACGGCATCTCTTTTTGGCACCGCTGATTCTATTTTTGGTTCTTCTGGCGGTATAAATTATAGAAATGTAGGTTATGGTTCAGAGCTATTAGGTTATTTACCCACTGACAGTTTTGGGCAACAGTGGGCTTCTATGGCTAATACTTTGGTGCTATACATTCAATTTGTAGGGTTCTTGTCGTTTGTAAAAGGGTGGTTCATTTTATCTAAATCCGCAGGGCAGAGCGGTCAACAGGGTAGCGCAGGAAAAAGCTTTACGCATATTCTAGGCGGAATTATGGCGATAAACTTTATTAGTATGGCGCGTATTATTAACAATACGATTTTTGGTATATAAGATCTGGATATTAGAGAAGAAGTTTAAAGCTGAAATTGGATAATGCTCCACAAGAAACGTTCCGCTCGGTTCTTTCTATTATTAGCCTTTAAAGGTTAGTCATCTAATGGTTCGATTTTATTTGAGGCAATGCTTTATTAAAAGTTAGATTTTTGATGAGTCAATTCGAACGGCGTTTCATAAGCGTGTTAATATGCAACATCAGTATCTAAGCTAAGGAGTAGATCAGGGAATGAAAAATGACATTTTGCAAAAACTGAATTGGAAGGACGTTTGTCAGTCTGTTGAGCAAGTTAACCCTACATTAGCAAAAATAATTAATAATATTGATCCCAGTAATCATCATAAGCTCATTAAAGCGACTTATTCATTCGGTGATTTAATTGTTAAAGAAGGTCGATTATGTTTACCTATAGAAAATCATGAATTGTATGCAGAGTTAAATTATAGCGCAATTCCATTGTCTCTTTTGTTAAATAAATCTGCTGAAGTTTTTATAGAAAACAGTGACAGCTCACTTCCTTTAAATATTTTGAGTCCGGGAGATTTTTTTGGAACTTTTGAAGTTGTGAACTTTATGATGAATAAAAAATCTTGCCCAAGTTGGAATGTATCGGCAGGTGTGCGATCTACTTTCATGCTCCCTAAAATTAGCAGCTCTTCAGGTATTAAACGGTTACGCTCTCATTATAATATAGCCCCTCATACGCAGTTAGGGAGATTAGATGATCATTGGAACCTATTTAAACAAATTGCGCTTAAGCCCAATTTTACAGAACTGTGGAAAAGCGAAGTGCTCTTTTTTCCTAAGCAATGGTTTGCTAATATAAAAGATGTCGTTTGGTTTGAATTTTATCAATTTATCTGGAAACAAGCTTGGAGCCAAGCGCAATATGCGATGAGTGATTTTAATCTTAGACTTCATTGGGAAGCGTGTATAAAAATAATTGATGCAAGAAGGCTAAAACCCAGCCTTTATATCATGGATACCATTAAACATTTGTTGACAATCATGATGGGTTTAGCGCCTTTTTTTACCCCGGCAGAGGACTTAGAATTAGATTTGCCTTTAACAGAATTACAGCGCGCATTTACCGATATTTATCTTTTAGAGCGCTATATTCCGACCATTATGTTGCCGGATATATTTAGCTCGCGACGGCATTCATCAACAGGTTATTATTCTTTGGCCTTGCCGAATTTAATGTCTGGAATGCACCCTGTAAAATTATTGACTTCCTTTATGCCAGATTTGAAGATGATCAAATTAATTATGACGCATCTGAGTGCGGACATTAAAGAATCTAAAGACTTGCATAACATTTTTTTAGAGTATTTTCATGCTGCAAAAGACAAATTTCAAGATGTGCAATTGAGTACTGAAATTCCTATCACAGATCTTGCTTTTGAGCGAGAGCAGAAAAAATTTCCCGGCAGGACTTTTTGTGCCACCAGTGCTTTTTGGCAAGGCTGTATTAGAATACACTCGGAAGCTTAGGAACCACGATATTTTGTTGCTTCTCGATTATCATCTTTTTCAGAATCTTGCGGGGGAGGAGAAAAAGCATGCGCTAATTCTATACTACCCCGCTCTTTGCCACCGGAATTATTTTTGATCCAGTTTAAATCTTGTGCTAATTGCCATTGCTCTGCTGAATACTTATGGTTTGGTTGATACTTTCTAAATTCTTGTGCTACAAAGTGCTGCAACGTACTATCCAGCTGGATGCGTTGAGACAGTTCTATTTCACTTCCCCCAATAGGTTTCGATGCTTCTAGCCCTGCTTGAATACAAGCCCCCAGCATTAAGGCGCGTGTTAACTGGATATCAACAGCGGGTACGGATTCTCCTGATTGATCAAAATTCACCGGAAACCCACCATTGACAAGCGTAATCTTACCACCCAGCTTCGTGTGGTACACAATATCACCACGGTTATCTAGCTCAATCGAACGCTGTGTATCCATCGCTTTTCTCAAAGAATAAAATTCTTTATCTTCAGATGTGCAACTGATAAGTTTTTTATTGCCTATCGTAGCTTCTAGTAAATTCCGCTGAATATCTTCAAGTGTGTCTTTGCCGGTACAACCCAGCACATAGTCTGCCCTTGCTATGATTGCATTGACGTTTTGTACGCGATATAAATTTTTATGAATTAATCCTTGAAAAGCGTCTCTATTTTCATCAAAAGCGATGACTGTGTGTCCTCGTTCTAAAAGATAGCGCGTTACACTAGAGCCAATAGCGCCATTACCAATAACCCCAAAAACCGTATTTAAATGAATGTCTTTGCGTGTTCCCAAAGCATTGTGTAGCTTTTTGATAATAGCCTCTACAATTAACGGAGATTCTAAATGACGTTTGATTGCACTCGATGCTACTTCTATCAATGGGAAAGGCAGAGAATTGATAGCGGGGCTGTATAAGCCTCCGCGCGTTTGTTCAATCCCTGCCATGGGATATTGAAAGCACAAAAAGCTTGGCATTGTCTCTAAACTATGACCGCCTTCATCAATCACAATAATACGCTTAATGCTACGTTTTTTAAGATTATCGATAAAATGTTGCCATACCTGCTTAAGATGCGTTCGTAAATGTTGTTGATATTGTCCTGCCGCCTCATAGGTTTTTTCTAATTTAAAATATTTAATGCCAAGCTTTTTTTTAAACAGATTTTCGGCATCAATGGAATCCGAATACCCTTTTCCAGAAAGGTAAATATTATTGGGTTTTACATTAAAATCTTCAATCAAATGTTTAAAGAGTGGTATATTGGTTCGTAGTATGTGTTGTACGCTAAAAAAAGCAGTATCTTCAAAGTTAATAAGCCCTTTCCCTGCCTTGGCAACCGCATTGAGTACTGGCATATCAGGGATGCCCTTGTTAACAGGAGTAGGCCTTTCAGGTAAATTAAAAGCGTGTGTTATTGTTTTTGACGGTGGCGCTTCCGTTTTGGTGTGTATAAAAAATCTTCTAACCGATTGCAATCGAGTTCCCATTTCTTGAAAGGTTTTCACGTTTCGCCTCCTATTTTCTCATTTCCGTTATTATTTTCTAGTTTTCACGCTCAATATAACTTACTAACTTATTTTGACATCGCTTCAGAATAATGCTGTCTATTTTCGCTGAAATTCATTCAGAAAACACCCACTGATTTGCCCACCGTTTTTGGGGGGCAAATCGAGAGGGCTAATTTTGCCCCCTGAATTCGGGGGCGAATATTGGGATAACCAAGACGCTCATTTGTTTTTAAAATAACCATTGTAAAGGTTAAGGATTAAGACTTGAGAGGAGGAACAACAGTGCGACAGGATGACAATAGGAGTGTTCAAGAAGTTGATTTTCAGGATGACATCTGTAATCAATGTGTAGAAAAAATTACCCAATTAGGAGCATTAATAGAAATGGAAGAGGCCAAACTATTCGAAGCAATGCGGAACGCTACAAGGTTGAAGGAGCGTCTTTAAGAATCTCATTATAAAATATCAATGCAATACTGCGCATTTTATAATTCTACAACTCCTTCTTGATTTGCGAGCCGTATTAATTCAACATCCGTTTTGATTTTCAATTTTTTGTAAATGTTGTAACGGCAACTATTGAGTGTTTTAAGGCTGATAAACAGTTTCTCCGCGATAGCTTTAGGGCTAAGACCTTGGCTTCGCATGATTACAACGTTTAATTCACGAATAGACAGTTCTTCAAAAATTGATGAGGTCATGTTAGAGGTATTTTTTAGCACAAGTGTTTGGGCTATGGCTGGATCTAAAAATTTTTTACCCAATGTGACAGTACGAATGGCTTCTAACATTTTTTCTGTTGTAGCACCTTTGCTTAAGTATCCATGTGCGCCCACTTTTAACATACTGATTACGAAAGACGGTTTGGTGCATGAGGTTAAGGCAATGATTTTAATATCCGGGTGTTTGGCAATTATCTTTTGAGTAGCAAAAATGCCACCTATGCCGGGCATTAGAATATCCATCAAAATAACATTTGGTTTATGTTGTTTGGCTAATAGAATAGCTTCTTCACCCGTACGGGCAGAAGCGATGACTTCAATATTTGGCGCATCTGAAAGCAACGCTGTAATCGCGTCGCTGATTAAATCATGATCATCCGCTATCATTACTCGAATCATTTCAGTCTCCCTGCTTAAATGTGCCTATCGCTTTGAAGGTTCCTTCTTTCTAACAATACTTGATTATTGCACAATAATCAAAAGGCTTCCCACAAAATTTTTATGAAGCGTGAAATCCAGATTTTTTGGAGGATAATCAATCGAAGTAGGTTTCGCTCACGCAACGTATCGTATCAAAAATTTGGCATGATGTTATAGTTCAGCAGGCGGTGTTAGAAAAAAGCTTTTCTTTACATTTAAGAGAGTCAGTTGACTTTTAAAGGCTACTGTTGTAAGATTGTGTGGCATCACTGTTGACTTATTTTGCTTTTATAACCTTAAGGGCTGAATTTTAGTTGTTCACTTAATCCTTAAAAACTGCCTCTAATGATTGTGCATGAATAAAATTAACACCCCATTGGCTTAGCGTATTTGAATCAGCGCTTATTATTTGCTCAACATAATTTTGCGTTAATACGCCAAATTTTGCTTCCAATTGCTTGATTAGCAGTTCCGCCTTGCCTGTAACCTCGCCCTCAGCCTTGCCCTCAGCCTTGCCTTCGGCTCTTTCAGAAGCAAATTCAGTTGCGTATTTTTCTTTCTCTATTGTATCCGTTTTGTACTCCTGGATTTCTTTAGGATTCCATTTTGGAAAATATAATCGCTCAAGCGCTTGGGTAATCACTGAGGGCATGATAATTCCCTGTTTTTTAAGCGCAACTATCGTTTCTTGCGTGTATTGAGGCGCAAATTTGAAGATGCTCAGCCACCAATCAGTTAAGCTAAAATCTTTTTTAGGCGGAAACGCATTTTTTCTAGCGCGAGGTAGTTCAATTTGGATCATTTGAAGATGTCTAATTTCTTGACCACTGTGTTTATCCGTCATGACATAATGCTTCATGAATTGATTTTCTTGCATGGGATTATTTTTAACGCGTTCAATCAAATTATCCGAAATTTTATCATGCATACCGCGTGCCCTATTGGTATCATATCCTAAAACTTGAATAGCAATGGTCGGGTTTAAATTTCTATACCACATCGGATCACGGAATTCTTGTTCGGATATTTGTTGCGAATAAGTAGCAGCAGCGTAGTATAAGGCGCGTTCATCAAAGTTTATATGGCGATGCGCTTGCATTTCAATGACGTAATGGCATCCCGATTGCGAGACAACGTGCATATCCATAAATGTTTGCTTGATGCGATCGGTAGGAAGCTTAGGAATAGCAACCGAATCATTTCTAACCTCTCTAACAGGATCATGTGCAAAATCGGGCACGAAAGTATTGAGAAAGGATTTGATAATCTCTTTGTTTTCTTCAATAGCAGGCGATAAAAGGTGTTTAAACGCCGTATCTGTTGTCGGATCAGCATATTCACCACCCTGCCCAAAAGATTTAAGACCCTGAATGAGTTCTTGAGTCTCAGCGCTTGCGTTAGAATCATCGTACTTTGTATCAATCATCTAGATATTCCCTAAATTTACCTAAAAAATTCTCGGACTTAAAATTACTTAAATTTTATCCAATCTCTTGTTGTTTTGCGTTGATTATATCACCTTATAATAGGCAATAACATGCTTGAAAACCGCTATTATATAAAAGTCTACTAACTAACAATGTTCTTTGCTGCTGTCCACAAATTCTTTAATTAAACGGAACCAACAATCGGGAACATTCGAATTTCTTTTAAATCTACGATTACAAGAGATCGATTCGTTCAAGCAGCACTATTGGCCTCCGAACAAGGTGTTTTTGAAGTCTTTGTGGTGTAATATTGATAAAACTCCGTTTGTATTAAAAAAGTTCTTTTGAGAATAGGAGATATGAAATGGACAACTTGCAAATGATCGAGGTTTTAGGGAAGGCTACTTTATTCGATTTGTATCGATTTAAAGTTATGCTGAGTAAAATGTTGGAAGATCCAAAAAGATTGCATGAAGTTCGAATGAAACTTAAGCCCAATCAAGCAATAACTTATTTTGATGAGATCACCAATAAAGAGATCGCTGCATCAATAATAAAGATAGGGCGTATCAATGCGTTAGTGAGAAATCACCATGATAACAAAAGATGGCAGATCCCCTTTTATATGATTAATGGTAGCGGGATGACAGAAAATGTGTTACCGCCCACAGGCAAGGTTGATAGACTTACTATAAAAGTTGGAGAGCGTGTTGGGTTTGTAACCAAAGAAGGAAAATCGATGTATGGTATTGTAAACAAATTAAATCAAAAAACTGCGACCATTATTGTTTCGGAAAACTGTCGATGGCGAGTCTCTTATTCTTGTTTATTTTACGTCATTGATGGAAATATTGTATCTGGTTCATTTCTAGAAACGGAAGCCTATCAAGAAACCAACGTGGAAAATTAAGAAGTACCTTTATGCAACAAGATGAAGCATTTGATTTAATGAAAATGGGAAGAAATATTTTTCTCACTGGAGCTCCTGGTAGTGGTAAAACTTACCTGTTAAATAAATATATAAATTATCTTAGAGCGTATAATGTGAAAATTGCGGTGACTGCATCAACAGGGATCGCAGCTACTCATTTGCAAGGCATAACCATACATTCATGGTCTGGGATTGGCATAAGGGATAGTATTGACGAAAAAGCTCTGGAAAAAATACTGACAACAAAATTAATAAAACGCAATTATAAAAATACTAAAACACTGATAATTGACGAGATATCGATGTTACATAAGCATCAGCTTGATATGATAGACATTATTGCTCGTCACATCCTGGGATCTGGCAAACCTTTTGGTGGCCTTCAAGTGATCCTTTGTGGTGATTTTTTCCAGTTACCGCCCGTGTCTTCCTTCGCCTCGACAAATAAAATACAATTTGCCTTCGAAGCTCATGCTTGGGAAAATGGAAACTTTCATGTTTGTTATCTACAGGAACAACACCGACAGGGTGACGACCCTTTGCTTGCTATTTTAAAGGATATACGAAATGGCACAACAGGAGAGCATACAAAAATTCCCTTGCGAACGCGTTACAAAAAAGAACCAGAAGGTGCGACAAAGGCTACAAAATTATACTCGCGTAATATTAATGTAGATGAGATTAATGAGCGCGAACTAAAAAATATTCGTACAGAAGAAAAAATATTTAATATGGAAACCCATGGTTTTAGTGTTTTAGTGAATGGATTAAAAAAGAGTTGTCTTGCGCAAGAACAATTAAAGCTCAAGATAGGTGCAGAAATTATGTTTATTAAGAATGATACTGTAGGTAAATATGCTAATGGGACGCGAGGGATAGTTGTCGGCTTTGATAAAAGCGAAGGCTGGCCTATTGTTAAGACTTATGATAATAATAAAATAATAGTTGCTGAGCCAGAAGAGTGGAAATATGAAGAGGATGGAATAGTACGTGCGACGATTACACAAGTGCCCCTTCGTCTTGCCTGGGCAATTACAATCCATAAAAGTCAGGGAATGACACTTGATGCAGCGGAGATAGATTTAGGTGATGTTTTTGAGCTGGGTATGGGATATGTTGCGCTATCAAGAGTGCGTAGTTTAAATGGATTAAAACTGATGAATCTTAATGAATTAGCTTTAAAAGTGCATCCTAAAATCTTTCAGCACGATAAAATTTTCAGGGATAATTCCGATGTTTTAGTCGAATATTTGCGAACGCTATCTGAAAAAGAAAAGGAACAGCATCAGAGAAAAACACTGATAGAACGTTTTGGGGGTTATGTCAAAGAAAAAATTAATGCAAAAGAGAAAAGAAAGAAATTAAAAAAACCAAAGAAAATAGATTCAATTTCCCCGCACATGATAACTCGAGAGATGTTAAAAGAAAGCCTATCAATTGAATCAATAGCCGAAAAACGCGGTATTTCAGTTGATACAATAATTAACCATATAGAGAAGCTTCAGGGTTTAAAACAAATTGATAATACGCATATAACATGTTTAAAAAAGATGATCCCAGAAACAGATTTTGATATTATTTTTCGTGAATTAACGCGCTCAGAAGATGGAAGGCTAAAGCCGATATATGAAAAATTTGAAGGCAAATATTCTTACACCTATATTAAAATTGCAAGGTTATTTGTAAATGGGTGATAGATTGTCAAAAAGCAAGCACCCGATTTGACCTAACGGCTTCCTTAAGTTTGTGATGTTAGGCTAAAAATTTAATGGCATCATATGTTAAATACCACTTGCGCAGAGTTCCAAAAAGGCATAGTCTACGCTTATTATCGTACGTCAATCAATCGGGACGAAAATATGCACACAGGGCAGTTTATAAAGCAGACGGTTTCTAAAGGTAATAGCGTGGATCGAAAAAATAAAAGTTCCAACGGTATTTATAAATTTTCGACCATCAATCAATCACCTCTTCTGTTGAAACCTAGTTTACCTATATCAGGATTTTCAAAATCATTATTTTTTAAGGGTAAGCGCAATGGTACAAGGTTTATTTCATTTATATTAAGCAGTTTGGAACAAGCGTGCCTTGTTAATGGTGTGGATTAACAGAATTGGTTGTAATTTTAAACACGAGGCAATATTTAGAAATCTCAGGGAGTGAAATTCAATTATGCAAACCGTTAGAGAGGCATGGGCTAAGCAAGGTCATGAGAATTTATTTACCGATCATTATGGTATTTTAAAATTAGCGGCGGATGCAACCTTAACGAAAACCTCGGGTTCCTCAAAACTGATCGGCTATTTGCCTCTTAAGTGGAGGCAATTGAGAAAGAGTGTTTTCGCTGCTATAAAGCGGCTTTGGCAACGCAATACCATTAGCTTCTCTGATTTTATCTGGATCGAACCAGAGATGCTTACATATAAAATTATTGAAAAACCACGCGCGAAGAATACAAAAAAAACTGGCATACTATTTTAATAGAAGTGACAAAAAAATTAATTACAAGCGAAGGTCTAAAGAATGTATAACAAAAAATAGAGAGGAAAAAAGTTAGAAGTAGCCATCAATTATTGATTGAACAATTAAACCCAGGATTATTGCAGGGAAATAACATGTCTAGAAAATCTGATAAACGTAATCGGCTGATAGACGCAGCAAAAAATTTAATCTATCAACAGGGTTTTAACATAACAACGCTCTCTGATCTAGCGAATGAGGCAGATGTGCCGCTCGGCAATATTTATTATTATTTCAAAGAAAAAGCAGATATTGGCGTGGCCGTTCTTAATTCAATAGCAGCCGAGCAGAAAATATTCTTCGAACATTTGAATAAACAGCCTTCTCCAAAGATTCGTTTGTATTATTTTTTAGAACACGCAAAACAAGAGGCCAAGTTAATGGCCTTGCAGGGCGCTCCTATAGGCACCTTATGCCAAGAACTTGCAAAAGAAAGAGGCATGTTGCACAATTTAGCCGCAAAGCTAATGATGGATTGTCTGCTTTGGATAGAAGCGCAATTTTATACTTTAGGATATATAGAAGAAGCTTCAGATTTAAGTTTGGATTTAATGTATAAATTACAAGGCATCTGTTTATTGGGATATGCATTTAAAGATTCAAATTTAATCTTACGGCAAATTATATTGTTGCAAGATTTTATTAAAGAACGAATGTTCGAAAAAGTAAATGAAGTTGCGGAAAGTGTATAACGTAAGTATTTTAGGGTGGTGTTATGTATTAAATCAATAGACTGTTTATTAAGCTTTAAATCACGCAGGAGTTTTTTAGTGTTATATTTGATTTGATAAACTTGCGGGATATTTCTGTGTTTAAGTGGCGCACTGTTAGATAGGCTGAGACAAATTATGCTTATTTATTGCTAAAAAAATGCCAGTAAAATCAAGGGCGTAAAATTTCGTGCGGATGATTGCTTATCACATGGTTGTCACAGGCACATTTGACACATTTTGGTTGACAAACTTTGTTTGAACCTGCAAAATTTCGTTGTCTCAAAGTTCATTGGTCTCATAATATAGGGTATACATGATAACAGCAGCTATCAGCAGTTTTAAAATGGTTGGTGATAATTCGAAAAAATTTTCTGCTGCGGCTCATGAGTAAGATATTAGCAGCAAACTAGGTTTAAAGGCGTTCTGATGCTCTAAAGATAAAGAGAAGGAGTTGCAAAATGACCACTTTAGCGGAATTGGTTGCCTTAATAGATGAAGAGGCTTACTGGAAAGCCCAGCATACAGAACACAAATTATCCAAGGGGTTGTTGGCATTAAAACAAGCTTCAGGTTCTTTAGCGTCTTTAGCGATGGAAGCGGAGCGTTCGCGTAGGCCAACCGTATTTTACACTCCCAGGCCATTTGTCATAGAAGTGTGCGAGCTGATTATTGCTGTCAATCAAAACGATACCAAAGCGTCCGCGCTATACGCCAAAATAAAATTTAAGATTGACCTTTGGAATTGGGAACAAAAATTGGCGCTTGCCATCAAGTCTCAAGATATTTCCGGTCAAAGCAAAGCCTATTTAGAATTGGGGCTGCTTCATCTGCAAAGTTCAGCAGAAACACGTTACCAAAAAGCGGTTGATTGTTTTACACAAGTGATTACATCAGGCACTCCAAAAGACAAACCCTTAGCCTATCGGCGCCGCGCTGAGCTGTATTTAGAGCGGGGCAGGGAAGATTTAGCCTTAGCTGATTTACAAGAATCCTGCCGTTTAGCCCCAGACAATCCGCGTGCTCAGGTGGAGTATGGCCGGGTATTGATAACCGCAGGCAGGCATGCGGAAGCGGAAATGGCAGCCAGACAAGCCCTCAGCATCGATCCTAATTACGCTTCGGCGCGTAGTTTATTGCAAACGGCTCAAGCACCTTTACGCATACACATATCTGATGAGGTAAAAGTAGAAGCTGAGAGCGCGTCAAAGCATCAAGCACGGGATGACTTGCATGCGGATTATGGGAAGCAGCTATTATTAGCCTCAGATAGAGCGGGAGACGCATTTAGACAATTAATGAAGGCATTAAGCCGCTGTAAGAATCCGAGAGAAACTATAGACGATCTCGGGGAATTGATGTGTGAAAGCAATTTTAAAACACTGCTTTTAAAAGCGCCGGAATATTTAGCGCATGAAATGCCGGAGCACAGCCTTAAACTGCAGGCGGATTATGGAGGCAATCCAGATATCCATTCTGGGCAAATTCAAGGACAAGCCACCCAAAGTTTTGAAGATTGTCTCATTTTGTATTTAGCAGCCCGTTTGTCTTCTCATACGGACCACGCTGTCACTTTTTGCCGGAACATCAGCCAGCTTTTAGCCAAAAAAGGGTATTATTATCAGGATATCGCCGCTAAAAATACGGATAACCCCATCGACGCTTTGGATTACGGTATACGCGCTTCTTCTTACGACAGCCCCGATTTGCTGCCCTATTATCAAGCGGGGGCTTACCAAATTGCGGTGGAATATCACTACCAGCAAGGTATTCTACTGCTGCAATCCCTGGAGCAAGCCTTAAAAAATTTAAAAACCATCAGGGATGCGGACATCAGAAAAGCAGAGACGTTTTTAACAGAGTTCGATTTATTATTAAACATGGCAAAAACAGGTTTTCGCTATCCTCATCCTCTGATGCAGCTATTGCAGCAAAAACGGGAGCGCTATTTCAGCAGTCCTCCGCTATTAGAGATTTTTTCAGCTGTTTTTAAGTTTAGATTAAGACATCATCAAACGGATTTACGGTTACTGCAAAATGAATGCACGCCACTATTAACCCGCATTGATTGGTGGTCTCAATATGCTTTAGTCAATGCCAGAGAAGCCTTGCGCGCTTTTAATGACCATTTAGAACAAAGACTTGCTCAAGACCCTTATTACAGCGCCGCTCAAACCCAAACGAACTGGTTGTTGTTAAAATTTTCACAGAATCAGCCGCTTTCAGAGACTGCTTTCCCAGCGCTGCCAGACCTGACAAATGCCGTTCAAGAAACACGTAAACGCTTTTCCGTTATGCTGTCAAGGGTTGGACAGAATTTAAATACGCATTCCATCGAGACTTTACAAAAAGAGATTTCAATTGAGGCCAAAGCTATTTTAAGCATTCTTTTAAGCGCGATTGAAGCCTTTCTAGGCGAAGCGCCCTGCGGGTTTTCTCTCTTGGGGTTGGGTTCTTACAGCCGGGGAGAAATGAGCTTATGCTCAGACATTGATTTTGCGGTTTTAGTTTCAGATGAATCTTGTGTCCAGCATCCGTATTTTAAAAGCTTTCTGTCGCTCTTGGCGCATCTTCGGCGCGGATTGCCGCCCAATGTCTTAACCATCGAAAGCAAGGATTTACAAACGCTTTTTGGTCAAGAGAAATCTTTGATGCACACGCCCTTTGAGATGATATCAGAGCATTGCCCCTTATATCGTGATGCCGAACTTAAAATCCAAAAAGACCGGCTTAGTAATACGGAAAGCTACAGCGTCCGCCGGGCTAAGTTGATTTACAGCAGCCAGACACAGCCTCAAGAATCAAAAACACTTTTTGAGGACTACCAAAATGAATTAAGCAAACAACTGCAAACGCGTGATGAAAGGGAGACTCCCTATTACCAACGCGTAGGCCAAGTCTGTTTTGAGGAAGACTTTAAAAAACAAAGCGGCTCTGAACTCGTGGATATGCAACTCGGTCAAAATCAAAGCCACAGCCTTAACCTTAAAAAAACGCATTTAAGACCTTTAATCCTCTGGCTTTTAGATGTGGCCACCTATTTTGGGATAGCAGAGAACAACAGCTTTGCAATTCTCGAAGCGCTCAATAAACAATCCCGCATAGTGCCCCTTGTTTTGCAAGAACTCAATGATGCCTTAACTTATCTCCACACACTGCGTTTAAAATTACACCATGCCTGGTTAACCCAGCCTAAACCCGAAGGCGTATCCTTCGATACCTGGCTTCAAATGCCGCCAGATGAGGATGATGCACGCTTTGCGCGGGATTTTTATTTAGACGCTTCCCAACAAAACACTTTAGATGCAATAACGCGGCGTATTATCACACCGCTCACAGAAACCATTTCTATTTTTGGCGCAGCATTGGCACCGCAATTCGATCCGATCGCGTTTTATTTTGAACAGCAATTCAACTTGCTGCAGAACTTAGCAGCAAAAGATATCAGAGAAGCGCACTTAACAATATTGCCAACGCTTGCGGAAATTGCGCTGACCCGTCCGCACTTATTAAGGCCAAGCCCTGCTTTTAGGGATTTATTGCCCGAATTAAAACTCGCTTATTTAGATGCTTTAGAAGCCGCTTTAGAAACAATGGCACAATCAGGCGCTCTCAAAGAAACAGCGGAACTGAAAGCCCTTATACAAACCTTATGGCAGACCCCTACAGAAGACGGTTTTAGAGCGGAATCACTCAAACAAGAACGCGCCTGGCATCAACAGCTCATGCGCTTAATCAGTGTTGAAGTTTCTGTTCCCGCTTCAAATACCCTGACTACGCTAAGCTTTGTTGAAGGCAATAGCCTTAAGCATTATGCCCTTAAACCGGAGATTGCCTCTCAACTCTTAACGATACAAGGCGCGTGGCAGCCTAAAGATGCAAAAATTGAAGGCAATCACTTGGTCTATCGAATCTTAAATGCCGCCAAAACAGAAACACTCTGCTGGGCAAAAGTTTATCCTGAACAGCCTGGCATTGAATGGCTGATGCTGCATTTAGACCAGCGCTTAGGCATATACGGCATTCCATGCCATACCTTAGTCAATTTGCATCATCATGGACAAAACACCGCCGTCTTATTATCCGCACATGTACCGCACCCCAATCTCTTAACGACCTTAGAAAAGAACCCTCAAGCCCTGTCTCAATTAGATCCGGCTCATTTTTTTAAAACCTTGATACGCGTCTTATTAACCAATCCTGAAGACGATAAAGGCAATGACTATTTCTTAGCCCCCGGGGCCGAAGGTCTAAAACTTATCCGCATTGATAATGAACGGGCATTTTTTAAAGCCGAATCGAGCGGCGGACTCTTAGCCAAAGCAAAACTCCAGGTAAAAACAATTATCTATTGCTTAGATTTATTGACAGAGCCCTTCAAAAGAGACAATCCCCGCGTGGATGCCGCTATCCAAGATTTTTTAAAACTAAAGCCCTACGCGCTCCTTAAAAACCTGCTTTTAGAATTAAAAAAGCTTCAGCCTTTATGGCAGCAGCTCTTTTCTGAATCCGATATTAAAACGCATTATGAGAACCAAATTCCCTGGTTAAGCTTACCCGTCTTATACGTTCCCCCGGAACTTGTGAAAGAATTATCGACCCGGATGGAATCCTTACAAAACCTCTTAGCGCTTCATCCGACAATCCGAGGATTAGAATTATTGGAAACCACCCAGCATACACTTGCGGAACATTACCAGCAAGGCTTCAAAAGCTATCAAAATCAAAAGTACGCAACCGTTCTTGCCCGCTTTAATTTAAGCCCGGGGCAGCATTATAAACAAGAAGGCGGGCGCACCGTTTCCATGCACGGTGCTAAAGCAGTGACCAATTCTTTGGGCTTATCCCAAATGCCGTCCTTAAGTCAGGTAAAGTTGATTTGGCGGGGCAAAATGTATGCTGCAGATGGTTTATTAAAACAAATAGAACAATGGGAACAAAACCGCGCTCACGAAGTCTATAGTGGCCTTACACACCCCGATCCCAAAATGCAAGAAGAAGCCCGGGCTAATTGGCAGCAATTACCTAACCGCCAGCGGGTAATATTATTAAACGACTTTTGTGCTTGGGTTCAAAAAAACCCCAGCGCTAACCTTTTGCTTCAACAAAGCATCTTATCGGTATTAGCCAATACCACCTTCCACACCTTGGATTTAAGCGCATTCCGAGAAAGCCTGGAGGATAAGTTTCTAATCCCCATCTTAAAAACGGGGGGTGTGCACCTCGTCGCTTTAAATCTCAATAATTGCCAGAAGTTAAGCGAATCTATCCCAGCCGCTATTGCAGAATATTGCCCCAATCTCAAAATACTTCAGCTCTGCAACATGAGCTGGAAATCGTTCTCGACAGGACTTCGGGGCTGGTCGCCCATTGTATTATCAAAAATCGAAAGATTAGAGATGCAAAATTGCAAAGCGCTCGAATATTTTATTGTAGAAACACCCCAAACGGATATTCATTTACAGGGCTGTCCCGCTTTAATGCATGTTCAATTTAGCCCGGATTTATCTTTCGCTGCCGCTAAACAAGTGAGACCCGGGGAGTATCAATACCAGCTTGCAAAAGCGTATTCCTTGGGAACAGGCGTTTTGAAAAACCCCATAGAAGCCTATTACTGGGCGCGGTTATCCTTAGAGCAAAAACATCCAAGCGCCTCTCTATTATGCAAAGAATCCGCCTATGCAGCAGCAAAATCGCATTTATTAAGTGATGGCGCTTTAAGAGATATCAACCAAGCCTATCATTGGGCGCGGTTATCCCGCGAGCACCAACACCCATTAAGCGAGATGCTATGTTATGCCTTGTTTAATTTTTACGCTGTCACACCCCTAAACGGTCGTGATGAAAGTGTTATCACTGAGAAGGCTGCTCTATCTTTGGTTGGAGAATCACCCTTTGCCTCCATCCAAACTTTAAAAAATGTTGATGTAAAAACGCTTGAATTAGGGGGTATCTTAGAGAATATTAATGAATCTGGGCTTAGTTTATTAAGCTTTACGCCGGCGCTCAACAACAGCTTCACGCATGTAAACTGGCAGTCTAATAAAACCGGCGTTCAAGATGCGAAGACGATGCGGGAAGCAGAGAAAGTAAACGGTACGCTCGGGCCAGACAGCACACTGGAAGAATTATTGAGACAATGCGAACGCTTAGCTGCCTTAAGTCTTAACGCTGTTCCCATCACCTACATAGGCACATCAGGTTTATTGAGCGCTTCACCCCTTATTTTGCCGCATTTGCGTTCTTTAACGCTTAAGCACCTCGATCAATTAACCCGATTCTTATTACAAACGCCGCAATTAAGCAGCTTGCAATTAGTCAATATTCCGCTTGAAAATATCAGCACTATATTATCTACCACAAGTTGCCCAGCGTTAAGTACGCTATCTTTATCCACTCTTTCTTTAAAAGAACTCGGCAATCCAAAAGCACCGCTCATCTTGCCGCAATTAACTAGCCTCAGTTTAGAAGACCTGCCGCAGTTAAGGTATATAACCTTACAAGCTCCGCAGTTAAGACAGCTGGATATGAGGAGCTGCGATGCGTTAGAGACTCTGGAAACGCAGAGTGAACCTGCCCGAACGCTGCTTGATAAAGGCATAGCATTGAGCACTGAAGACCCTAAGAAATCCGCAGAACAGCTAGACAGCGCCCTCTCTTTAGAGCCCAATCACATTTTAAGGTTAATCGAAATAGAGCAGTCTCTCACTCAAGCCTTACCGGACTATATTTCCCATTATTTGCTCATACCCCCAGAACCCTCCATCTTAACGCCGCAATTTAGGATTGCTCAGAAACAGGGCATCCAACAACTCAATACTTTTTTAGGTTTGGTTGCAGAAGGCGAACAAGACAAAGCGGAAGCATTATTACAAAAATATCCTGCCTTAGGTTTATATGCAGGTAATGTGACCGACCTTTCCAAACGCACTTTTAAGAGCATCACAGCCCTGCAATACGCGCTTTGGGCCTTAGATTGGCACATGTGGACAATGCTGCTGAAATACATTCCGGCAGAAGCTGCAGCTCAACAAATGGCCCAATCAGAACAGGGCCTCTGGGTGTCCAAGCACGGCGTTACAGCCAATTGGAAGAACTTGATACAAGCGCTAAATCAATATATCTCTGAAGTCCGCGTAAGTAAATCTTCATCGGTCTACGGTCAGACCTGGGTTAAACAAGTAGGCGGCGCTCAGTTATTGCTGCCAGCGCACGTGATAAATGAATACTGTCACCCGACACGGCCATTTCATCCTGTGCCGGACTTCACGAAGCTCGAACCCACCGGGGGCTGGCGATGCCGTGCAACCGATGAAAGCGAGTGGTTTTCGGCTTCGTTCGGCGGAGGCGCTTTGGGAGAGAGATTTGCGGTCTGCCGCGGGAGTCACACACCGCGTGCGGCGTTGTGTGTGTGGATTATGCCGGACGTATATCTTAGTGAGGCCGAACGCGACAGCACGGCGGTAGCAGCTCTCTTAAAAACACGCGCCTCGCAACGGGCTGCTGTGGTTGCTCAATACTCTCCTCAACAAAAACTTAGCGTTAGGGTTATCCCAGGCTTACGCGCAGTGGGTTCGTCCTAAAAGGTGAAGCGCGTTGCGCAAGGCTCTCTGTACCCACAAGGGCAAACAGGCTGAGGGAAGTATTGAGTTACAGGCGCGCGTTAAAAATGTTAAACAGATAACTAAGCATCTTTGGATTTTAGCGGGATGGACCGCATCGTTGCGCAAAAGCAGCCGATAAGGCCATAAACCTTGCTGGTGAAAGTTCAGCCACGGCAATTACTTCTTCAGAGCCGTGTAGTGAAGTTACAATATGGGAATGTAATGACCGATGTATTGCGAGACGTATTGCTCTAGGTGACTGTTATACGCGGAGATGGGGCAGTGAGAACAATCAGCGGGCAAGGCGAGTATAGAGGTCTGAACATTAAGGAATGGCTGCAAGCTCGAAAATCTTTATTGCAGAGCAAGTGGTCTTTACAAATGCTTTTTGTATAGAGCTTGCGTAAAATCCCCGTAGTTGACTACGAAATTGTCCGCCACAGCGTGCCAATTGTAGTGGTCTTAGCGCGGTAAAAGTTAAATAAAGATCAAAAGATTAAGATTTGGCTCATCAGACTGCTAACCATGCGCTCATAAACATTCGGCATGCTCCACATTTGTTGGTCTATTCAAATATTTTATTAGTTGGTTTACAAGTATAATTCTATTTTTGAAGAAAAATTTCAAGATTGTTTATTTTTAAAGCGGGAGCAAATTTTGTTACAATAGGCCCAGCTTAAGCAGGAGAACTAATGATGACCCTTATAGAAGCCATTAAAAAAAATAACCAAACAGAATTTTTTAGACTTTTAAATCTTAAGACAGACCCATCAGGAAAAAGGGTTATTGATGAAATCGATGCAGAAAATGGTGGAAATGCTTTACATATAGCCGTTGCTTGCGGTCACATTCATTTTGTCATCCCTTTAATTGAAGCGGGAATAGATGTTAATGAACCAGACAATGACGGCTGGACGCCGGTTTATATTGCTGCTGATAACGGGTATGCGGAAATTATAACCACATTAAAAGCTGCGGGCGCAGATATGGACAAGCCAAATAGTGATGATGTGACTCCAATTTATGTTGCTACCGAAAATGAGCATACGGCAGCGATAATCGCTCTAGGGGCTGCTGGTGCAAAGATAGATACCTTGGATAACAATGGTTTTACGCCGCTTTGTATGGCTGTTAAGGTAGGGGATGTGGCAGTAGTGAGCGCTTTACTGGAAGCGGGTGCGAATGCGAATGTTAAAACACCTCGGGGTACGCCCTTAGAAGGCGCTCAGAAAGGCACAGGGCCAGGACATCCAGAAGTCGTTAGGTTATTGGAAACTCATTTAAAACAATATCCCAACGGAATTATGACGCGTAACATAAACATGGTAGCAACGCATTCTGGAAGCAGGACAGACGCTAAAGAGCAAAGCGAAATCTCCGGCCAAAAATTGCAGGCTACTCTGCCACACTCAAGAAATACTACAGAATTTAACCCTCCTCGTACTGATGATAATTCAGCCCCTAAGGTAGTCATTGTTCATAGTGGCTCTAAGCCTCAAGCGGATGAGAATTTGCAAAAGTTTTCTGCCGTTATTAATGGGCAGGATGATTATTGGATAGAACAAAATCATCATAAAGGGTTACCCAAAGGTATTCAGGCCTTACAAAAAGCTATGAATGCTCAAAACTACTCGCTCGGTGCTTTAATAGCAGAGGCTAAAAAGTGGCGTAAGCCTACATTCCTGTACAAGCCAGAGCCTTGTCTTCAAGCCTTATATCAAATCTTTTTAGATGCGGAGCAAGGGAAATCGACAGAAGTCAGACAGGGATTGTCAGCCTTAACCCGGGCACAGCGGCAATATCAGCAAAGCACTGAACTCAAAACCAAACTGCAAACGAATCAAATGCATTTAGAACAAGCGTTGAGCGCTAAGAACAATCTGATGATAGCGGAAGCCTATCAAGAACGTGGGCTTTTATATCTAGACACAGATAAAATTCGCTATAGCCCTGAAGCGCTTGAGAGTTTTAGTCAAGCCTTAACCTTAGAAGCCAGTGCCTCTCTCACCGCTTTTTGTTTGCGTAAACGCGCGTCCTTATACTTAGCGCAAGGTAAAACAATTGCCAGTGTGTGCCTAATCTCGGTATGTGCGACGGGACCATCCCGGTCAACCCTCAGCACCCTCGATTTAGGCACAAGTTTGCGACGTCGCACTCCGTCCGCATCGCCCTCGGCCGCCCACGTCATTCATTCATGCTCGCAAGCTCGCCTGAACGCCTTCTCGTATGGCTCTACGCCGTGTAGTATATTTTTCGCGCGCACTCACAGGCTGCAGATTCGTTTCGCAAAAAATTCTACGGCTACCTCGTAATACTCGCCTCGCTCCTGACGTCGCTTCCATGGCTCGCATCGTTTGAAAAATATTTTTCTATTTGTATAAGAATTCATCATTAAGAAAATTATCTTATTTAGTAGCCATTTTTTTATTTTTCGCATTGGGAAAAAATTAAACACATTTGAATTGAGCGTATGCTCAGTCGGTTTTATGCTTTTTTTCGAGAAAAGGGTCAGTACATCCTTGCTGTGGATGATATTAAAGCTAATGCCTATGTGCGATAGTTTGAAATGTCGGTTCGATAAAATAAACATGATCATCCTCTAGGCGCGTATTCGGATCTTGCTATTTGGATTGCTTCTTTAAGGTTAAAACCGTATTTGTTGACAACATAGGTGTACAATTCGTTTAGCTCTTTGGATAAATAAAATTTTTCGAATCCATTTACCAAAAACCCGCTGCTTTTAATCCAATCACACACTAAATTGTTAAAAAGCTTATCAAACCCTTCAGAAAATCTTTCCAGCGCTGCGATGCGAGCCTGATAGCTAAAAAAATCAACAACCGCATTTTGTGTAGACCATGCGGCTATTTCTTTATGAAGCGCTAGGGCAAAAAAAAAATCGTTTTCCCCATATTTTTAAATCTTCTACGGATTGTTGGCTATCAACTATAGGTGGAAACATTTCATCTTGCATC
>JBPOIR010000053.1:0-39490 GCA_052034335.1 Pseudomonadota bacterium
TAACACATCTGCAATATCCGATCGGGTACCTAGCCACAAAATGTGTTTATCTAAACCAAGATTTACTGCTTGTTGTCGTAAACTATTGCCAATTCCATCATCGCGCCCCAAACAAATTAAGTACCAGTGTTCTGGAAGCTTATCCTTAATTTTACTCAAAGCAACCAATAAATCTGCGTGCCCTTTGTATGGAATAAGATTAGCGACTTTCACAATAATCAAAGCATCTTGTTGAATGCCAAGTGTATTTCTAACTGCGTTACGAGATTCGGTAGGAATAAAAGCAGCGGTATCTATGCCGTTGTAAATCAATCGCAAACGTTCCAATGGCACTTGCTCTTCTATTTTTAACTGCGAAACAAGCGCCTGACAATTTCCCGTAATTACTGAGGTTTGAGAGTGTAATTTTCTTTCTAACCAACCTATAAAGAAACTCTTCTGTTGATAGCAATTCAAAGAGCGCCGACTCATAATTTTAAATCCCTTAAATCGCGCCAAACCAGCTGCTAACATGCCAACAATATAAGCTTCCGGTAAATAAAAATGCAGAATTGTATTTTTATGATTTTGATCTTGCTTTTTTAATTGTGATGTTAAAACAGCAACACCTAAAATCATACGAATCAGACGACTCGGTAATTGAGGCAATTTTTGAATCCAGGTTAAATGCTTCTCACTTAATGCACAGAAAACAACAATACCCTTTTTTTCAAATTCTGGCGCTAAAACACCTCTTTTAAATGTTGTAATAACGCGAACCGGCCATCCGTTAGAAAGAAGTTTGGGTAAAACAGAAATTAAATGCCGCTCTGTTCCACCCACATCAAGACTACTAACAACAATAGTGATATCTTTTTTCATTTTAACTTTTCGATTTCATGATATTTTTTTCATGACATGGACGACCAGCATCGGCAATAACATCATCCCATAATTTAAAAATACGACCAGGCTCAAACCGATCGCAAATCTCTTTGGCGCGTTCAGCCAAACGTTGCCGCTGTAAACCATCTTCTAATAGCTCAAGTGTAATCTTAGTTAATGCTTGCATGTCGCCCACAGGGAAAAGCCTACCATCAATTCCGTCTCGAATAATATCTATATTTCCGGAACAATCAGATGCGATCACAGGCAAGCCCACTGCCATCGCTTCACAGAGAGCATTGGGGAAACCTTCATACTGAGAAGGAAAGATAAAAAGATCGGCGTTAATAAGTGCTTCTTGAATATTTTGGATAGCGCCTGGCAACAATATTCTATCCTGCAAATCTAAAGATTGAACAAAGCGTTCAAGATACAAGCGTTCCTGACCCTCACCGTAGATAGTAAGAGTTAGATCCGAATGCACTTTAAGCAATTGATTAAAAGCTTGAATGAGTGTATCAAAACCTTTAAATGGGCATAAACGCCCAACCGAAACAATATTTCTAACAACTGAAGAGGATGCATTCGCTGCATTTGACTGTACTGGTCTCAACACAGCGTTAGGAATAATTTTTATATTCTTAAAATGATTAGAATTAAAATACCCTGCTGCTGCGTTTGTTTGTACTATGACACTGACTGCTTTGGGGTAAAATATTTGACGCAATTTTTGATAAAATTTTGGCAGTTGATGATAAGCCGGATGTGTCCTCTCGGATACCAGAACAGGTATTTTTAGACCTACCATTGCTATCAGTGTTGTAATATTTGCCACATCCACAAAAGACACAACCACATCTGAATTTAGTTTTTGAATAGCTTTACGTAAAAGAAAAATGCGCTTGAATATATTTTTCAAACGCATCAGAAGTGAACGCGGTGTAAATTGGAGCAAACCCAACTGTATTAAATTAATTTTAGGATCTAGATAATAAAAAGGAGTGCTTCCAGTCTCAGCGAAAGTGACAAGCTGAATCTGATGGCCTTGTGATACCCAATGATTGGCAAGTTCTGATAAAACACGCTCAGCGCCACCAGAATTAAGGGATGAGATGATGAGAGTTAAGTGCATAATAATATTTAAAGCATGGCTTTTAAAACATTAATCATTTGTTTTCCAACTGTTTCAACAGAATAGCGGTTACGTATCTGCTCTGGGATAGCTAATACTTGTTCATTATTTATTTTCTGAATCATCAACGATAATTTTTCGGCAATTTGAGCCGGATTGTTAGGGTGGGCAACTAAGAACCCCATTTCCTCTATCAATTTTTGAGAAGTCCCCGGTGGTGTTATACCAAAAATAGGTTTATTGGCACCAATATAATCAATCAGTTTACTTGGTAAAAACGGGCTAATTTGCATTGGCGCATCAATAATAAGCAATAGATCCGCTCCTTGCATCAATTTAAGCGATTCAAGATAATCTACAGCAGATTTTGCAAAAACAAATTTTTCTAAATTATATTTTTTAATCTCTTTATCTACACTTTTTTTGTCCGAACAAAAAATTTCAATACAGATATTTTCTTGAACACAGCTCTGTATTTTTTTAAGTGCTTCAAATAAAAAAGAAGGTTGACGATTTCCGTAAAAATTTCCTAAGTAACGTATTATAACAGGAGTCCGGGTTTTAGATAATGTCTCTTTAATAGGGTATATAGATTGATCAAAAATATGTGGAAGAAATACAGCTTTTGTTCTTGTCAAAGAAGAGTATCCCTTTATAACAAGATCAATTGTTTCATTAGACGTAAAAACAAGCTTAGAAGCATATCGAAATACCGCATCTTGATAATATTTATTAACCATCTTTAGCCAAACATTATCATCATTAAAAACATTATCTATCCAGGGATCGCTAAAATGTGCTATCCACTTCAACTTCGGAAATTTTTTCTTAAGCTTTAACCCAGCTATATGTGTTGACATAGGTTGACCAAATGTCACAATAACATCTGCCCCAAATTCATTTACCATCTTTTCTGTTTTCTTAAAAAGATCGAAATGCCAAGGATAAGACAAGTCAGGCAAAATAGCTTTTTTAATTCTATGCCCCTTAGCATTTTCTATAAATGTAGTCAGCCGTGATTTTTGTGCATAATGAACATTATCAAAGGGTGTAAACTTTAATAAAGATTGGTCACCTATACCCATTGGACATGATGTAACAACTCCTAAACAAATTTCTTTACGTAAATACTGTACCAAATGACTAATTTGTACAGAACGAGGATATTTTTGCGGTGGATAAGCATAGGTTAAAAAAAGAACTTTTAGCTTCTCCATTTTCTCATCCATTTTGATAAAATGATAAGGTTCCATAC
The DNA here is from genome assembly GCA_052034335.1 of Pseudomonadota bacterium. Classification (GTDB taxonomy): domain Bacteria; phylum Pseudomonadota; class Gammaproteobacteria; order UBA6186; family Azoamicaceae; genus CADEGZ01. The sequence goes on from JBPOIR010000053.1 coordinate 3,252, forward strand.
CTTATGTGCCGTATTAATATCCCCGTCTTTTAGATTATCTAAAAGATGGCATAATTTGTCAGTGTGAAGCCATTCCTTTAAATGGGGAGACTGTAAATTTGTTCTTGCAAACTCAAACAGATCATCTTTAATCCAATGATAAGCTGGAACTGGGAACCCTTGCTTTGGCCTTTTAATAATTTCTGCAGGAATTCGTTTCTCAGCGAAAGCTCTTAATATCCGTTTTGTTGTAAAGCCATGCATTCGAGACCCTATTTTCCAAGTCAAAGGCAACCTGGAAGCCCAGTCAACCAACTTGTGGTCCAGAAAAGGTACTCGCAATTCCAACGATGTGGCCATACTCATTTTATCTGCCTTCATCAATAAATCTTCAACTAACCAGGACTGACAATAGGCTTGTTGTAATCGATCTATTGGCTCAAATGAAGAGCTAATTTTGTGCAAATCTTGAATATAAGCTTTAGTCGTTAGTAATGGCTTGAAGGTACATAAATTTAGCTTTTCTTCTTCAGTAAAAACATTTGTCATGTGAGTAGCACTATATTCTAAGAAATCTGAATACCCCGCCAACTCAAGAATTCTTGCGCTATTTAAGGGTAGTAATTTTAACAGCTTTTTGGGTAAATAATTTGCAAGTTTCAAATAATGGAGTTTATTAGCAAGCTGATCCAAATTGTAACCAGCTAAAATCTCATCTGCGCCTTCACCTGATAACACGACTTTCACATGTTTTGAAGCCAATTTTGAAACATAGTATAATGGAATAGCGGCTAAATCAGCAATGGGTTCATCCGAATGCCAAACAAAGTCGTCGATAAAATCAATAAACTGCTTTTGTGAAATTATAATTTCATGGTGAGTTGAACCGACGTGCTCGGCAACTTTTCTTGCATAATCAAGTTCACTAAATTCGCCACCATCCTCAAAGCCAATTGAAAAAGTATGGAAATTTTTATGCCCTACTTCTACAGCCGCTGCAACAACACAACTTGAATCAAGACCACCACTTAAAAGAATACCAACTGGCACATCCGACGCAAGAAGTCGCTTTTCAACTGCTTCCAGAAAAATGGATTCGAATTCTTTTTCATAATTTCTATTTTTTTGAATTTTTTCCGATCGAAAATCTACAGACCAATATTTTTCAATCGTAAATTTTTTATGTTTCAAATCATATTCGAGATAATGACCAGGTTCTAATTTATGAATATTATTCCAAATGGTTTCTGGAGCAGGAACATAACGCAGTGTTAAATAATGCCAGACAGCTTGATCATTGACTTCAAAATTTTGAGATAATGCTTTAATTGATTTTATTTCACTACCAAACATTAAATTACTACTGTCAAGATTATGATAATAATAAAGAGGTTTAACCCCCAAGCGATCGCGAATTAAATAAACTTTTTCGATGCGCGGATCGTAAATACAAATAGCAAACATGCCTTCAAGATCATGGATAGCTTTAATCCCTTTTTTCAGATACAGGTGAAGAATAACCTCTGTATCGGAGTGCGTTTCAAAGGTAACACCTTCTTTTTTTAATAACTCCCTGAGCACTCTAAAGTTATAAACTTCTCCATTAAATACAATACCAACCCCACAATTCGTCCATATAGGTTGATCCCCACCAACCAAATCAATAATACTGAGACGTTGCATCCCAAAAGCAAAACCATCTGTTGCCCATAATCCATTTGAATCAGGGCCACGATGCTGAATCACATTCAACATCTTAATTAAAGATGCTTCACCCGAAGCTTTATTGACGACACCTATAATTCCTGCTATTCCACACATAGATTATTTATTTTTTGTTCCTTCAAACCACAAACTCCAGCCCCATCTGCGTGCTAAGGCCTTTATAATGCTGTTTGGTAAATAATGACTAATACCAGGCAACATGAAACGCAACACACAATCAAGATCAGTGCCTAAAATACGAACACTCGCATCTTGGCTACAAGGAGACAGCATTGCCAATCCTTCTTTTTTGGTAACAGGCCATGTGTGAGGATTGCCTTCTTCTCTATGCCCATCACCGTAACGGCTATTCAGTTCCAATGGAGATAAAAATTTTGACTCTTCGTGAAGAAAGCCTTCAACGTAATCCGTCATATACCATTGGTATAGGCTTTTACGATTATAAAGCATTATTCCAAAACCACCCCCAGGCTTAAGAACACGAAAAAGCTCTTTAATTGAAATATCCAGGTTTGGTGAATGGTGTAAGACACCCCATGACCAGACATAATCGAATTGATTATCCTCAAATGGCAAATGGTTGGCATCCTCTAAACGAATATCCGCTGTTAAACCATGAAGCTCAAAACGTTTTTTGGATTGTTCAATAGATGTAGGATTTAAATCAACCCCAGTACATTGAGCGCTATTTTTGGCCCAATTCATAAGCATAGTTCCTAAACCGCAACCTATTTCTAAAACCTTCTTTCCTCGATATAAATTATAAGGGAAAAGCCTATCAAATGGCTTTTGATCGTGCAGAGGCAAATTCCAACTATAAAATTCTTGATCAATGCGATCGAAAAATTCCCGTGTTCCTATTTCAAAAACACCATCTTTATAAGTAGTCTGACCATGAACATCACCATATGTCATGGGATTCTTTGCCCACCAATCTTGAATAGCTTTTTTTGAATTTTGAATCATGATACATGACCTATAATTTTGTCTTTTATTGCTAATATTGAAGCATAAATTAAAAGAAAAGGCATAATAATCAGTTCGAAGAAAAAAGTGATTTCGAAAAACCGTCTAAACATTAACTTACAACGCTCCAAAAGTGTTAAATCAAAAATCCTTTTCCGGCCCGTTAAGACTTGCACCTCCGTAAATTGTTTCAGACATTTTTTTTCTAATTTTCCCCATCCTAAACCTATAGAATCAGAATACACCAATATTACTCTACTCGATGGAAGAGACAAACATTCCGAAATCAATTCGGCATCAGGAAATTTTTCGTATAACAAATGTAACATATAGTCTTTCGTACGAGGGTTCGACCTTTGGCAAACCACATCGTATAGCTTTTGCGGCATCCACCAAGGTTTCCTTTGAAAAAAGGCATTATTAAACAGAGCGTAAGTTTTCATAAGTGATCTCTAAAAGTTGACTATAGTTAACATTTTCTGACGCTTCAGCAAACATTTTCATTGCCTCAAAAAATTCAGGTTTATCATAGATATGGCTAGGATCACCATAAATATTAATAAGTATTGGATGAGAACCGGAAAATTGAGACAGTTTTTTTGCGGTTTCTAGATAATTCTTTGGCGTTTTAATACGATCCGGCGCTCCAAAATATGCCCAAGTATCCATAATATTCAAGGGTTCAGAAAAAATACCGGTCACAGGTACTTCAATTATATCCTTATTTTGATATATCGGACCATGTTTGTAAGCTAAAGCAGGACATGATGATGTTGAAAACTTATAATTCATTTCTTTTAATATAGAATAAAGAAAATTAAAATGTTCCCGCTTTTGATAGGTGCCAAAGTGAGGAGTCCGCCAACCTGTTGCAGTTATCCCTAATACATCTAGCAGTATTTTATGTCCTTCAATGATATCTTGTTTCAATATTTCCAAAGATTGCTGATCATAAAAAAAGCAACTTGCATGACGATTATGTAATGTATCAAAATACGTATGTTTTTTTCCACCGTGATTAATAAACTCCGAGCCCATTTCAAAAATATTTCGGTAAACTTGAGCTCCTATTCTTAATAATTTCCCCGGAACCGCATAAACTGGGGTAACACCAATATTTTTTAATTTTAAATGCACTTCCAATGCCACAGCAATGTCTTCCTCCGTATCACAATCAAAAGAAAGAATAAAATATGACTTGTTAAAAATTTTTTTGCATTTTTTTGAATATAAATTCCAAATAAAATTCGGATTGATGCGGTTGAGGGTTTTGACAAAGAAATTATTTAACATAATAATTTTATAGTATTGTCTGAATAATATTTTTAATCCTTTCGGCTGTTTTGCCATCCCACAGAGGCGGGATAGACCCTCTCTTGGGGTTTTTAATTTTCTCCAACAAATTATCAACTGTTACCAACTGATTAGAGCCTATCGTGACTGTTACAGGACGCTCAGTGGAATTTCTTAATGTATAACAGGGAATACCTAGATATGTCGTTTCTTCTTGGATTCCACCCGAATCGGAAATTACATACGCACAATTTGAAATAAGACTCATAAAATCAATATATCCTAAAGGATCAATGATTTTTAAGTTTTTAGGCAATTGATTAATCTGTTCGAGATTTTTTTTTGTACGAGGATGCACTGGGAAAATAACAGGGAAATCTATACCTCCCATTTTTTCTATAATTTTCAAAAGGTTGTCTCGCGAATCAACATTCACCGGACGATGCAAAGTAAATACGACATAATGTTTTGGTTTCAAATTAAATTCTTGATAAATCTTTTTTTGTTCAATGGTGTTTTTCATAAAACAGTAAGTATCAATCATAATGTTGCCTACAAAATTGATTTGATAATTCTTTATACCTTCTTTTAGCAGATTTGCGCTTCCATCTTCTGATGGTGTCCAATGATAATCACTGATAGAATCGGTCACTATTCTGTTAATTTCTTCAGGCATATTTCGATCGAAACTGCGAAGACCGGCTTCAAGATGCGCCACTTTTAAGTGAATTTTTTTTGCAGCTATTGAGCAAGCCAACGTTGCATTCACATCCCCAACTACAATAACCAGATCAGGCTTACTTTTTTCAAGGCATAGTTTTTCATAAGAAATCATAGTCTCTGCTGTTTGTACACCATGTGTCCCGCTTCCCACACCTAAATAGTGATGCGAGGGGGGTAAATCCAAATCATCAAAAAAGGCCTGTGACATTTGATAATCATAGTGTTGTCCAGTATGAACAATTTCAGCTTTGCACCAACTCTCATTCTTTAACGCATGATATAACGGAGCGATCTTCATAAAGTTTGGACGTGCTGCACTAATAAGATGTATAATTTTCATAATGTTAAAAAACTATTATACAATGCTACGACTTTAGCCTCAGTAATTTCTGGCGACCAGTTTTCAAGTGCATATTCATTAGATTTTTTCGCTAGATTCAATCTGAAACTTTCATCGTCTATTAATTTTTCCAATGCGTCTTTATACCCTACAAACGAATCTTCGACGAGACAAAAACCTCCATCTACAAGTTCTTGAGCAGGATTTCCAAAGCGATTATTTAAAACAACAGGAAGCCCAAGCAGCGCAGCTTCGATACAACTCTTGCTTATTTCATAATTAATTGAATGATAAATATAGATATCAACGTTTTTCATCATTGAAAGAAGAGCATCGTTATTCATATTTTTTATAAATGCAACACGATGCTCGCACCCTAAAATTTTCGAAAGATTAACCAATTCATCATGTAAATCCCCATCACCGACTAATGTTAAATGAACATTTTGCAAGAGTGAAATCGCTCTAATGATATTAGATGGATCTTTCTGAAGACGTGTTTGACGCCCAACACAAAGTAAAGATATTTTTTCATAATTTAGGCTGAAATTTTTCTTTTTTGACGCCCCAAAACCAACAACATTATGTATAATTGAATAAGCATTTACCCTATGCTTTTTTAAATAAGACTCAATCGGTGAATAAACAGCAATAACATGATCTGCGAACTTAAGACAAAACTTTTCTAGTTTTTCTTGAAATTTTCCAACAATCTTATCTTTCCAGTTTTTCGCTAGTCTCCCTCTAAGATAATCTACATCTGGATTTCCATGCAAGCTCGTAATTAAAGGGATTTTTAATGCTAATTTAATCTTCACTCCTAAAAATGTATTTAAATGAAGCCCATAACATCTCACTATATTCGGCTGAATTTTTTTAGCAATATCAACGGCTTGAGCCGCCCATTTTTTCATCAAAACTGGTTGCCATCCTAATGTTTTTTTAAAATACATGGGTGGTTCGCGATGATTATAAAGAAATAATTTTGCAGTTCCTACCATTGGCTGAACTAATAGAGGATTAGGCAAATCATCGTTAGTCATCAAAATATGCACTTCATCAAACAAATTCCCAGGATTGTAGTATCTAGAGACTACTTCACCCTTGTGAATAAGAACTGATAAGCGGTCGGGGATAATAACAAGAAGTTTTTTTGTCATATTAGTTTATTCGGAGCTTCTGATGTTTTTTTAACTTTAATAATAATGCATGGCGATAAAAACGGAAAAAATCTTAAGATTGTTCTCTCAACACACCCCTTTCCCTCTTTGCAATAATCATGTGCAACATATTCAAAACCATTCACTTTTAAAAGTGTATAGAGAGTTGATGGCGTCCAACAATAAATGTGCCTATTCCACTCATGTTCTGTAAAGTAAATAGAATCTGAGAGTGTCAAATTTTTCTTATAATACCTTCGTATCAACTCATACTTAAATGCATTCCACATATCTTTCCAATAATACGCAGTTGGCGTAGATAATATTAGCTCACCACCCACTTTTAAAACACGGTTAATTTCTTTTATAGCGAGAGCTGCCCCTTCTAAATGTTCAATGACTTCCTGAAAAACAAGAATGTCCACTGTTCCACTTTCAATTTCTAAATCATAGGCATCTAAGCGTTTAAACGCAGTTGAAATTTCAGGATGTAAAAAACGTGCTATTTTTAAGTTCTCTTCAACATAATCACCAGCTATAATAGTAGCTTTTGGAAAATGTATTTTAAGCATTTTGCCAAAAAAACCATAAAGACAACCGAGATCAATTATTGTTTTATTATCTGTGTTTACAATATATGACAAACAAATCTTCTCTCTGTTTCCAAGGGACGAACTTTCAAATAATTTACGAGTTTCTAAAGCAGAGAGTTTTTTGCCATCTATTAAAAACGTAGTTTCTTCCATTATCAATTCTTCACTGCGAAAACAATTACCCAATCGCCACGTAGCTCTTGTTTTATTAATCTATAAACTTTTTTTAACCCGGTGGGCTGTATTTCCTCAGCAACCAACAGGACTACTTTAATAAAACCATTAGCTTTAATTAATTTTTTTAAACTCCATTGCGACCAACAAGGATAATTTGTGTGTTTTTCTCTTCGTTGTAAATCTTTTTGAGTCCGTTTGTTATAATCAAAAATGAATAACATGCCACCCGGCTTAAGAACCCGATAAACTTCTCTGAGTACCGCAGTATGGTTAGGAAACAAGAAGAATGCAGACTTAATTACAACAATATTAACTATAGCGTCACTTAACAAAAGATTATCAGCGGAACAAACCAAATCAACATCTCGAGCCAAATTTGCATAATATGGTAAACTTGTTATGTCAGATCCAATGTAATCCATGCCAAATGTCTTTCTCAAAAATGCAGGGCCACATCCAATTTCCAAAATTTTCATGCCCGGCTTCCAATAGCTTTTAATCGCACTAATAACGAATGGGGGAGTGCTATCTTTACTCATTAAACATCCTTACTAACAATATTTTTTCTCAACAATAAAACAATCCAATATCTTTCCCGGCCATTTAATCTTGTATGTCTTTATTCCCTCTTCTTTTTTACTAATAGGATTAGGACTAAATCCAGCCATATCAAAAAAACAATCGCCGAGATTATGGTGATAACAAAAAATGTGGAAATGTAGAAAGTCTTGTGCTGGCAATTTACTGCTTCTTCCTGCTAAAGTCCTCTCCGACATAATTTCGGTGGCAACCTTATTAAATCTAAAAGTCCCTAATGTTGCTAACACTTCGCCATTCAAAGATTCGGCATAGAAAAAATTATAATAAAACTCAGGATCTAAGTCCCACCAAATATGGTCTTCAAGTTTTTTAGGAATGTCATACCCAAGCGCTTTCCTAGTTTCAAAGAATGGCTCTATAAATTTTCTTAGCAGCTCGTCTTTATTTTCGCATCGCTTTATTGTTACTCCCTCAAGCTGACACTTTTTAATAGATTTTCTTAATGCATGCGGCCAGCCGGATAAACTGTCTTGGGGATTACAAGATATATCTATCATATTCGTTTGCCATAAATTCAAAGAAAAGCCCCGCTTTAATAGCATTGATTCTAATTGATCTTTTTGTTGCCACTTAAATAAGGGCGACAAATGCATTCTAACTAAAGACAAATTATTTTTGATGCAAAATACATTTAACATTTCAAAATAATTATCTATATCACTTATATTAATTATTTCGTCTACTAAAAAACCACCGTGTGATTCCAAAAAACCATCTTTTTTACCCATTATTTTTAATGCGATATTTCTTAAAAAAGACGATTGAGACAAAAAGAATAATGAGCCAACTACGGGTTTTTCACTATTTCTAAGGATTAGCTGTATCGGTTTTTTCTTATTTATATAGGCATTAATAATGCCCCATTGGGACGACTGGCAAAAACCTACCTTAACTCCTTGAGATACGACCCATTCATCCCATGATGCCATCGGAGTTGTACTTAAATTTAACACTTTATTAACACTCATTGTTTAAAACAGACTTATATATCGAGAGCAAACGTTCCGAAACTAATTTTGAATCATGATTTTGCAATATCCATAAACGCGCATTCTGTCCAATTTCTGCCCTTTTTTCAATACTCAGAAGCATCAATAACCCATTATAAATTTCTTCTTCTGTTTTTACATTCACAATTGGAGGGCGTGCCTTATAGCATTCATCAGAATATTCATTGTTAATATAAATTAACAACGGCTTACCACATGACATGGCTTCAAGTCCTGTTGTTCCAAATGACCCGATATCAAATTGGTCAGCAACGACATCAGCCATTCTCATGTGATATAACAATTCTTGCTTCTTCATTTGCGGCAATATTGTAACCCTCTTTTCTAACTTTAAACTAGCAATTGTCTCTTTAGCTAATAATCGGTCAGGCCCTCTATCTAAAATAATTAAATGCGCATTTAGACCCTCATTAATTAGCTTATTGAATGCGCGAATTAAACGATTATTTCCTTTAGTTGAATTTCTATTCTGTCCGCAATCCGTAATACCCCAGTCCAAATGAGATGGCATAAAAATTAATAAATCCTCGGGCATTCCATATACGCGTTTAACATTTTCTGGAGAGTATTTTTTCGTATCAATTGAAAATGGAAAGAATTCTGCATTTTTTAATCCTAATTTTTTAGAAACCCCAACCATATCTAGGTTAAGCAACAATGTTTTTGCAGAATTTTCAAAGAAACTTCTCATAACAATGCCATTTTCACTCGTATCAAACATTGCAACCTCACGAATGTCACTGCCAGTTGCACAGGCAATATACGGTTTTAAACGTAATTTACAAAAAACAAATCTCCAAATACGAGATTGAAACAAGGATCCTGTAAATGAGTGAACAATATTTCCAGACAATAATTGAAACAGCATGTTTAGAGTTGATATTATATTTCTTATTTTATAAAAAAATCTAGTTAACAGCGACCCCGAACCAATTGAAAAATAATATTTAAAAAATATTAGCGGAAGGTTTTCAACTTCGTCTTGTTCCCAACCCGGATCTGACAATAACGTCTCTTGATTAGAGAGAAGTAATTTTACTTTCACGTTCTGCCTAGCAAGTGGGCGAGCCATCATATATGCCCCCCCAGCCAAATTACCAATAAATGTAACTTTGAGTCCTTCTGATGTATTATTTCGTTTCATTATTGTTTATCTGCCAGTAATTCTTCAATTTTATCTATAAAACATATCGTTGGTTTAAACCCAAACGATTTTTGTACCAAACTGATATCACCAATAAAATGTTTTTGTTTCGACTCTTTAATATTGAAAATAGGATTAGCAGAAACTTTACTGGCAATAATATCCGCTATAGCTCGAATAGATATATTTTGGGGACCAGCAATATTAAAAACACCAGAAGTATTGGAGTTTTGCAATGCCCTTAGTATAAAGTCGACAATGTCATTTATGTGAATTGGATTGAAAATCAAACCCTGTTCACCATCTAAAGCTACTGGCTCATTATTTCTAATATTTGCAATTATTCTAGGTAAAAAACGTTCTAATTGTTGACCTTTCCCATAAGGAAAAAATATTCTCATACACAAAGTTTCAAAATACTTAGAATAACTTTCTAATAAAATTTCAGAAATATATTTTGATTTTGCATAAAAGCTTAAATGACCAATTGGCAATACTGCTTCACTCTCAGTAAACATTTTTGAGCTGGCAGCGCCATATACACTGCCGGTAGACGCAAAAATAAATTTCTTAACTCCTTGTTTATAGGCATACTCTAACAATTCGAACGTGGAATTAACATTAACATCTATTATATCTCGAGCACTATCTGGAAAATCTCTATACTTCTCTGATTGAGCAAGATGAATTATTGTATCAATTTTTTGGGGAAAGTTTTTTTGTACAGTTTTAGTCATATCCCACTCAATCCACTCGACACCTGCAATAGAGGGGGTATGCTCCCTCGTTCTTAATGTTGCGTAAACTGTATATTTCCTAAGAACGAGCTGCTCAAAAACCGCTCTGCCTATAAAGCCTGTTCCGCCAGTTATTAATATATTCATAACTAACTTATTTCCATCAATTGAGCAGCTGTCATCTCTCGATATAAACCAGGTTCAGCTATTAGCGCACGGTGACTTCCAACTTGCACCAGTTTCCCATGCTCTAACACAAGGATTTGTTCAGCTTTTTTTATAGTAGACAACCTATGAGCAATCATTATAATTGTACATTTCTTTCTAAAATATTCAATTGCTTCCTGAATAGCTAATTCTGCAAGCGTATCTAGGTGGCTTGTTGCCTCATCTAGCACTAAGATATCAGGATCCATTAAAATTGCACGTGCTATTGCTAACCTTTGTTGTTGTCCTCCCGATAATCTTACACCTTTGTCTCCCACTTGAGTTTGATAGCCATTTTTCAAATTCATAATGAATTCATGTGCATGCGCCATTTTGGCAGCAAGTTCAATTTGAGATTTATTAACTATATTACGACAGGGAAAGATTAGATTATTTTCAACAGTATCATTGAATAAAAATACATCCTGAGACACAAAACCAACTTTAGATAACCAGGAAGAAGAGAGTATATTTTTGAGGTTAATGCCATCTATCGTTATGCGCCCGCTTGTGGGATCAAATAATTTCCCTAATAGGTTTACTATAGTCGTTTTCCCTCCTCCAGAAGGACCAACGAGTGCTGTGATTTTTTGAGCTGGAATTGAGAAGTTAATATTTGTAAATATATCTTGTGAATTTTCTTGATAACGAAAATTCACGTTTTCAAAGCAGATTTCATGATTGAGCTTCGAAAATGTCAAAAATTCATTTTTCTTTTGAATCAAATCTTTTTCAACAAAAAACTTTTTATATTCCTCAAAGGCACAAATATTTTTTAATATTATTGATTGGTTTTGAATAATCGTTTGTACTGGCGTTGACAGTCTCGTTATGATAAACAAAAAAAGAAGGATTGAAACTATTTTCGAACCAGAATCACCTTGAAACATCAAAGCACTCCCTAAAATTAAGGCAGCAATCACCAATGTGATAGCTGTACCAAATGAGGGAACAACAACATCATAATATTTTTGCTGTAATTTAAAAGTTTTAATATAATTTTTACTTATATCATTATTTTTTTCAATTAATTGTTCTTCTCTCGAGGTTAGATGAATAAATTTCATGCCGTTAATAACTTCCGCAGTCAATGAATTAAATTGAATTCTTAATGATAAGGATCGTTCGCTCAAATTTCGTAATTGCTTAGTTAAGGTGTTTTTCATTAGAAAATGTATAGATATCAAAACTACACTTGAAATAATCGTTAATTCCCAGGATATTAACATGAGTAGAGATACATGAAAAGCGAGCAGAACAAAAGATCCAATCATCTGCATATATGCAGATGCTGTTGAAGACATTCTTTCCGACAGTGATTCTACAACCGAGAAAAGTTTTCCCCCTTCATAGTCATAAAACCTTTGCATATTAATAAAAAACAATCTTTTAAACGCATTGCTTCGTACTTGCATATAAATTTTCAAGTCTAATAGACTACAAAGATGTGTTGTAACAAAAACCGCCCCTCCTCTTAACAATCCCACCAACGCTATTGTAAGGGCGACTACTTGCATTCTTTTATCGACTGGCATCCGTTTAAACGACTTAATAATCCAATCACCCATTGGAAAATCACTGAGTGAAGCCAAGCCTCCCCCTATTCCATCTAATAATGGAATAAGCGTTGTAATGCCCAAAATTTCAGAAAATGCAACAATAAATGATGCGAGTATAAAGGGAAAAAGAAATATCCAGTATTTCCAAAGAGCCTTTAGTGCAAAAAATGATTTCAAGAATTGATTCATACCGTTATTTCATCGGATGTTTATTATGTAAAAAAATATGACACCACACTTCCACATACAATAGAGACCAAATTAAAAGTCTATTGTTAACTTTTCCATCTACATGATCACTAATTATTTTCTCAACCCATTTTCTATCAAGATATTCATAGATACATGCGTTTGAAGCGAGCAATGTTCTACGAACATAATCAATACTTTCCCCTCTAAACCAACTGGCATCAGGGGCTGAAAATCCTTGCTTGGTTTGTATTAGAATTTTTTGAGGAATATATTTTTTCATCGCCTTTCGAAGTAATAGCTTGCCATCATTTGTTTTCTGAAAATATTTCCGTGTTTTTGGGCCAGGATCATTTTCATTCAATTGGATAATTTGACCCAAATTACCCAGTTTAAATTTAACAGGCACCCTTTGAGAAAAATCTACTAGATCGTTGTCCAAAAAGGGAAGCCTAGTTTCTAAACTATGAGCCATAGATAATTTGTCTTCCATGACTAATAACCCATGTAAAAATGTTTTTGCTTCAAAATACAAAGAATGATTAACATAATCTTCTGGATTTATAATCTTCGATTCACCTGCTCCAAACACCTTACGAAAAATATCCCTAGTCGACACATGGGAAACTTCATACCAAATTGGCGCAAAAGCTTCCTTTGCATCCACGTCCGAAATAAGACGTTGCCAATAAGCATAATACTTATCTATATACTCTGAGAAGCTACTATTTATCGCAGCCCTATAATACCTCCACGGATACCCACCAAATAATTCATCTCCCCCGGAACCAGCTAATACTACTTTTACGAACTTTGATGCTAATTTTGATGCGTAGTAATTAGGATAACTCTGCCCGATCCTAGGTTCTTCCAAATTCCAAACCAAATCAAACATCGCGCGTTCCATATCTCCAGCTTTTAATACCATTTCGTAATGTTCTGATTTGGCTAGATATGAGATATATTCGGCAGCTTCTCTTTCATCATAAGAAAGTTCCATCCCTGAAGCAGAGTTGAGATCACACCCAACTGTAAAGGTCAGTAAATTACGAATGTGATTTGAAGCAATCATTGTAATAGAACCTGAATCCATCCCACCGCTCAAATAACAACCGACAGGTACATCACTAACAATATGTCTTTTTACAGCGTTTTGAAATAAAAAATCAAACTCTTCTAAATATACTTGCTCATCTTTTGGAGTTTCTGGTTCAGCAAAAGAATAATCCCAATATTGTTTAATGCTAGGATTAACATTAAGATTCGCTTCAATAGTTAAATAAGAGGCTGGAGGCAGAAGCTTTACATTCTCAAACAACGTTTTATCCGTAAAGAAATTTTGAAAGGTTAAATATTCAATTAACCCTTCCTTATTTAAAGAGACTGAATATCCCGGAAAAGCAAAGAATCCTTTAATTTCTGAAGAAAAAATAAAGCTGTTTCCAACCTTCGTATAGTATAACGGTTTAACCCCATGCCGATCTCTAGCTAAAATAAGCTTTTTTAATTCATTATCCCATATGGCAAAAGCAAACATTCCGTTAAAACGCGAAACAGCCTGGATCCCCCATTCAGCAATTGCGTATAAAACCACTTCAGAATCACTGACTGAATTAAATTTGCATCCCAACTTTTGTAGCTCAAGACGTAATTCTTTATAGTTATATAATTCACCATTATATGTTAATACAAAACGACCATCTCGTGTTTGCATTGGCTGCTTAGCTGCTTCGCTTAAATCAATAATTGCTAATCGTCTATGCCCTAATCCAATCATTTCATGTTGATAAAATCCTTCTCCATCTGGTCCACGGTGTACTAATTGATTAGTCATTTTGTGTAATATATTAATGTCTACACTTTGACTATCTAGGTTAAAAATGCCTGTAATTCCACACATATAAAATTATCTCTTGTTATAATTCATTAGTTATAACCAACTCTTTAAAGCTTTTTAATTGTTGGTCTTTTGTAGATATCAATGGACTAACGACAGGCCAATGAATAGCTAATTCTAAATCGTTCCAAACAATTCCGCTATCATCTGTTGCGCTATAATAAGCGGTACATTTATATTGTATTGTGGCCCAATCGCTTAAAACACAAAATCCATGCGCAAAACCCGATGGCATATATACTTGATAAGGGTTATCTGCCCTTAATATAAAGCTTTGCCATTTTCCAAAAGTAGGCGAGTCTTTTCGAATATCAACACAAACATCATAAACTTCACCCTCAGATAACCAAATAAGTTGTCCTTGAGGAATATTCTTTTGATAATGTAACCCTCTTAAAACATTACGTTTTGATCTTGATTGGTTGTCTTGAACAAAACTCAACCCCATTTCTTTATATGTGCTTTCACGCCAACTTTCCAAAAATGTACCTCTGGAATCAGAATGTACCTTTGGTCTAATAAGCAGTAGTCCAAATAACTGAGTGTTTTCAATGATCATACAGTTTCTTTATTGGATTGTTCATCCATCAATAAACTCGTAAGATACGCTGAATAATTAGAACGTGGCAACCCTTTGACAAGACTTTCTAAATTCTCATCATTAATATACTTCATCCGCCAAGCAACTTCTTCTGGACAGGCAATTCCAATCCCTTGTCTTGATTGAACAATATGTACATAATCTGAGGCTAAATGTAATGCTTCGGGTGTTCCAGCATCAAACCATACATAACCTCTCCCTAATGCCTGCACACTAGCACGTCCTTGTTCAATATAAAGACAGTTTAAGTCAGTAATTTCAAGTTCACCACGTTTGGATGGCTTTAACATTTTTGCAAAATCAACAACATCTGCATCATAAAAATATAAGCCTGTCACTGCATGTTTAGATTTGGGTAATATAGGCTTTTCCTCAATGGCAAGCACTTTGCCATTGTCATCAAATACTAAAACGCCATATCGCTGAGGATCATTTACTGAAAAAGAAAATAAATTTGCACCAACCACATTTTGAGCCACATTATAAATTAAGTTGGAAAGCCCTTGACCATGAAATATATTGTCTCCTAAAATTAAAGCAACTGGATCGTTTCCAATAAACTTCTCCCCAATAATAAAAGCCTCTGGTAAACCGTTAGGTTCATCTTGTACTGCATAACTTAGATTTAATCCCCATTGCTTTCCATCTTTTAATAATTCGATAAACATTGGTAAATCAGCCTTTCTAGAAATTATCAATATATCGCTTATTCCCGCTAGCATTAAAGTTGTCAGAGGATAGTAAATAATGGGTTTATCATACAGTGGTAACAACTGTTTGTTGATAACTTGGGTAATCGGATATAAACGAGATCCTGTACCACCCGCCAAAATAATGCCCTTTTTACATACAGTATGACGAGCCATTAGATATGGCACTCCTTTTCTATGAGTACTTCTTGTAAACCATATCGTACTCTCGCTCCTACTGGCATTCTTAGAGGATTCCACCAATCTCTATTACTAAGATACCAATTAACTGTCTTTTTAATCCCATCCGAAAAGGTAACACTCGGTGACCATCCTAATTGCTTTTTAAGTTTACTTGAATCAATTGCGTAGCGCTGATCATGCCCGGGTCTATCCTTAACAAATTTAATTAAATTATGGTGTGAACCCCAATCCGTCATAGGATTTAATTCATCTAAAATATTACAAATATTGGATACAACTTCCGTATTTTGTCGTTCACTATTACCACCAACACAATAAGTCTCGCCAGGAATGCCATTTGTACTGATTATCTCGAGAGCACGAACATGATCATCAACATATAACCAATCACGTACTTGAAGACCATCTCCATAGATTGGAAGATCTTTGCCTTCTATCGCATTTAATATACAAAGCGGAATAAGCTTTTCAGGATATTGGTAGGGTCCATAATTATTTGAACAGTTTACAATAATTGCAGGGAACCCAAATGTTTTGTTATATGAACGAACCAATAAATCTGAAGATGCCTTTGTGGCAGCATATGGAGAGTTTGGTCTGTAAGAAGAAGTCTCATTAAAATATTCACCAGTTTCCAATGACCCAAACACTTCATCTGTAGAAACATGTATAAATCTGAATTTATCTTTATCCTGAATATTTAAATTCTTCCAATATAAATAAGTTGCTTCTAATAAAGTAGAAGTACCAACTATATTAGTTTGAACAAAATTATTGGCTGAATCAATCGATCTGTCTACATGTGATTCCGCAGCCAAATGGAAAATCAAATCTGGCTTAAAGTTTTCAATTATTTTCCTTACATTTTCAAAATGAATTATATCTACTTTTTCAAAGAAATGACATTTATTATTTATTACTTCAGCTAGATTTTCCAACCTACCTGCATAAGTTAGTTTGTCTAATGTCAACACGCTATGCTCGTTATTTCTTAAAAAATAACGTACCAAATTTGAACCTATAAAGCCAGCCCCTCCTGTCACCATGATTTTCATATGGTTCGCTCCATTGAAGTGGTCGTATGATTCATGCTTTTTAAAAGCTCTATCGTATGACGAACCCCAATCTCCATGCTCCCAGTGAATTTAAAATCCAATTTTTTTAACTTCTCATTAGAAGTATCATAAGAAAGTTGATTCATTATTCTTGTATTTACAAACTCAATATCAATTTTAGGAATAAATTTTTGAATCACCTCAAGCACATCTTTTACAGTTTTGTTCTCAGTCACGACATTATACACTTCACCATTAAATAACGAATTTTCTATAACAAATTTTATTGTCTGAATTGCATCTACAAGATCAAGGTAGGGTCTTTTCTGTTCATACGCTGTTTCCCAGACTGAAATACTTTGATTCGTCACTGCTTGCCAACAGAATTTATTAACCGCTGTATGAAAACGCATACCACTTGACGTACCATAAATAGTACCAAATCGAAGAATACTTGCTCTTAGTCCGTGACTTTTAACCATTTCTTTCAAAAGCTTCTCTTCTCTTAATTTACTTCCTGCGTAAGGACTTTGTGGCTTTAAATCAGCTTCAGCACAATTTTCATCAACAACACCTGCTTGCACTCCATACACGCTCGTAGATGAAGGAAAAATCAGCGGAACGTTTTCATGTAAACAAGCTTCGGCCACTAATTTTGTTCCTCCAAAATTATTTTTTTCAACAATATCCCCTTTTTCAAAGCTATTGGCTGCATCTGTAATTGCGGCAAGATGTATCACGGCATCCGCACCACGAATTAACTGCGGGATATTAAGCTGTGTTATATCTCCCTCATGAAAAAAATATTTCACTGCTCTATTCAAATTAAACAGTGAGGCATAGCGCTGAGTAGAAAGATTATCAATCATAATTATTTCTACATTGTCTGCCAATTCGGGCAAATCTCGAATTAATCGCGACCCTATATGGCCTAATGCTCCTGTCACTACTATTTTATTCATTGTAACCCTCTAAATTTCAAAAATTGATTGTAATCACGAATATAGTCATCTTCTTCATAAACTCTATCGCAAAAAACAGTTAAAACTGTTGGCTCTTCTAAATATTCTTGTGTGGCCCAAATTGAAGGTGGAATTAATAAGCCCTGATTATTATTGCTCAATTGAATAATTTTAGTTCCAATTCCATCGTCACAAATCACATTGCAAGACCCCATATTACAAACTAAAACCTGATGACACTTTTTATGCGCATGCTTTCCACGTACAACGGCTATCTCAGCTGAAACCATGAACACTCTTTTTATTGAAAAAGGGATATCCCCTTCTTGAAATATTGTTAAACTTACTGAACTGTTTGCATGTCTCGGGAAAGTCAAAAAAACAATATCTTGCAAGGATTTCATATTTATATACTCTAACTTGCTAAGTTAAGAACATGACGAATTCCTTCGCAATAACGTTCTATTTTTTCTTGATTAAGCGTGAAAGCACAAGGAAGATTTATTCCTCTTGCAGATATATCGTAAGCAATAGGATTGTTTTGTTTTCCCTCAATAAAGTGATTCTCATAAGCAGGCAAAGAAGTCAATGGATAGAAAAAAGGCCGACTTGGCAAACCTAATTTTTCCAACTCAGCCATCGCTTGTTCTTTTTTCAAATTATAACTCTTTCCAAATACTAACGCGGTACACCAAACCCCATTATAAACATGAGAGGGTTCTGGGTTTAAATATATATCATCTATATCTGACAAAATTTCTTGATATTTCTTCCAAATCCATCGTTTTCTTTCAACCAATTCATGAATTCTTTGAAATTGAGCATACCCAAGAGCAGCTAACAAATTAGATGGCATATATTTAAATGTCACCTCTGTATTATAATATGTACCTGGTGCTCTACCATGATCACGCAAAAATTTACATCGCTCATACAAATTAATATCGTCTAATAATAACATCCCACCTTCACCGGTTGTAAGGGTCTTAGTTCGATGAAAACTAAAAACTGAACCCACTCCAAACTTTCCCGCCTTAACTCCTTTGTACATAGAACCAATAGCTTCTGCTGCATCCTCAATTAAATAAATTCCATGTCGCTCTGTAATCTCTTTTATTTTATCCATATCTGGCATATTTCCAAACAAATCGACCACAATCACAGCTTTTGTATTAGAAGTAATCGCTGCTTCTAATGCATTAGGATCAATACACCAATGCTCAGAATCAATATCAACAAACACAGTTTTTGCTTTTAAATAGGTGATAGGAGCAGCACTTGCAATCCAAGTACAATCGGGAACAATAACTTCGTCTCCTTCATTAATGCCCAATCCTGCCAGTAATAAATGAATTGCTGTAGTACAATTTGGAGTCATTAATCCAAATTTTCTTTCATGAAATTTAGAAAATTCATGTTCGAATTTTTCCACGTAGGAATAGGCATCTTTTCCGTACCATCCATTTCTTACAGCATCCAATACAATTTTTTCCTCAAATTCTGTAATCCAAGGACCCGCCATATGAATTGTATTATCCATTTTTTTCCTCAATTGTGTATTTATTAAATTTAATGAATTTCGATGGAACACCGGCAAAAACTTGATTTTCTGGTGTGTTTTTTGTAACAACAGCACCTGCGCCCACAATGGAATTTTTACCAATGATTATTCTAGGCAATACTACCGCTCCAGCTCCAACCCAAGTAAATTGTTCCACAACTACTCTGCCACATAAAACTGCTCTCGGTCCAATTTCAACACCAGAAGATAATTCAGTGTGGTGCTCAACAATACAGCCTGTATTTAAAATCGACTGATAACCAATTTTTGCTTTTGAATTAACAATAACACCTTTTAAAATTTGAACACCTTCTTCTAAATGAATATCTTTATCAAGAAGCGCAGAAGTATCGCAAATTGTTACCGGCGAAAGACCCATTTTAACTAAATAATTATGTATTTTACATCTTACGAATCCATAAGGGTTACCAATAGCTATTGTGAAACCATATTCAGCTGCATTTCTTCCTTTAAACCAATTTTCAAATTCCTTCTTTCCCCCTATAATATCAACATCTTCAAAAGGAGATTTTTTGTTAACCGTATCATCAATCAAAATATCATACTGAGCACCTAAATTTTCTATAATTGGCTTTAAAACGATGCTTTGATCGCCAGCCCCCCAACAAATCAATTTTTTCTTAAAATTATTTATCTGCATATTTAAAAATTAAATTACACGTATATTGCAATCTATTTCGCTTTGGCAAATTACTCATAGGCAACGCACACTCTTTTCCTAAAATACGCGCCATATAAAGATTTTTATAGAAAAGTTGATAATTTAACCCATCTACAGTTTTTATAAAATCAGATAAATTCCAAAACCACACAGGCATTCGAGTGCCATAGTAATATTGAGCACCGACATAAGTTGGAATATCACCGGCCATAAGATCAGACAGAACGAAATATTTCGGCTTCATTTTCAATAAGTCAGATAACAACCCTTTCCAATCTTCTACATACTGTAAAGCGCTTCCTATATGAATGACATCTACTTTTTGTAAATTTGAAGGTATTTTTTCATGAAATCGTAAATCGGGATATAAACTTGAGAGTTTATCTTTAGCTTTACTTACAGCATTTGAATTGTCTACTATAATATATTCCAACCGCGCTTCAGATTGCATACTATATTTAATTGAGAGATATGTTTGCGCAACCCCCCCGCCCCAATCTAAAACACGAATTATACTATTTTTTATTGATAACAAAGCAACTACTACAGACAATGGATAATCTCGAGCTATTGCAATTGGTTGAATAGTTTTATTAATATCAAGTTTTTCTAAATCCTTTTCTAATCGCTCTAAAGCTTTAGCACCCCAACGCTCACCTTCAAATATCGAATGGTCTACTTTTACTTCTTCAAAGCTTTGGTAGATTCCCTCCCAAATATTAAATTTTTTATTAATTTCACTCATTGCGAATAATATTCCTTTATTGTTTGGATAATATAGTTAACATTTTCAAGCTTTAATTCTGGATACATTGGCAAACTTAAGATGCTATTAACAACTTTCTCTGTATGAGGTAAATCATATGGCACATTAATCCTGCTCTTATACCCTGGTTGCTGATGTATTGCCATGGGATAATGTATTCCAACTTCAATATTTTTCGACAGCAAATATGATTGAAGATTTTCTCTATCTTCACATGACACTACATATAAATGGTAAACGTGCGAAACATTTTTTGCGACCATTGGCTGTACAAAAGATAATCCTTCTAATTCTTTTCGATATATATTTGCAATAGCTATGCGCTTACTATTATCTCGATCTAAGTATTGTAGTTTTACATTCAAGATTCCAGCTTGCAACTCATCCAATCTGGATACCACTCCTACAGCTTTACTTATACGATTTTCATTCCAACCATACTGTCTCAAACACCGTATTTCATTCATCAGATTTATATTGGATGTAACGATCGCTCCCCCATCACCTATTCCGCCAAGATTTTTTGTTGGATAAAAGCTAAAACAACCTGCATCACCTATGGTTCCAACACGATGTCCTTCATATAGAGCTCCATGTGCTTGAGCACAGTCTTCAATAACTTTTAAATTATACTTTTTAGCGATAGATAAGATTGGGTTCATATCTGCAGGTTGCCCATACAAATGCACCGGAATAATAGCTTTTGTTTTCGGAGTTATTGCCTTCTCAATAGAATTTACATCTATAGTATAAAATCTTGGATCAACGTCTATTAACACTGGTTTTGCCTGACTCATAATAATTGCAGCAACCGTAGCTAGAGCACTATGAGATACTGTAATAACCTCGTCACCAAGCCCAATATTATATGCACGTAATGTCAAAAATAAAGCATCCGTTCCACTTCCCACACCTATGGTGTGATTTATTCCGAGATATTTTGAAAAACTTTTCTCGAAATTATTTACCTCAGCACCAAGTATATAATTTCCATTGGTAAGAACACGCGTAACAGCAGAATTAATTTCAGCCTGATGAGACAAATATTGTTCCAACGGTTTACTGCAAGATATTTTTTCCATTCTTATAATCCTATTTCTCTGCATCCATTATACTTAAGGGTACATATTCAATCCATTTTCCATTCATTCTCAAATATTCGTCTTCTTTTAAAAATATTTCTTCACGATGATTCCATGCAAAAAGCAAAGCATAATCAGGATATTCCAACTTAAATTCTTCATACGGCTTAACTAATATATGAGCACCAGGACTATACTTCCATTGCTTCAATGGAGTTGTATCGACAATATACATAATGTGACTTGAATTTAAACCACAATAATTTGTAACTGTTGTACTCTTTGAGGTTGCTGCGTAACCAACCACACGCTTTCCTTGTTTTTTTAAACTTTCTAATATGCAAAGTAAATTTTCTCTAGAAAGCTCGCAGTTTCTCTTAAATTTATCATAGGTGATAGGTAAAGATAACCCTAAATCAACCTCCTTATCTATTTGAGTTTTTACTCTCTCTGATACAATATGCTTATTTCTCCTACCTAATGTGTATCTCATCGAACCACCATGAACTTTAAGAGGCTCTACATCAATCACTTCAAGACCATAAGGTAAAAAGGCATTAATAACTGAATTAACTGAAAACAAAAATACATGCTCATCATATATTTGATCATATGAAGTTTTCTCTATTACGTCTCCGAGATAAGGGTCTTCAAAAATAAAAAGACCATTTGGTTTTAATAAACGACATACACCTTCAGCAACTGAATTTAAATCTGGAATATGACATAATACATTTGCACAACATATTATATCTGCTGCACCATGCTCTTGTAGTATTTCACTAGCAAGTTCCTTGTTAAAAAATGTGCAACGAGTATTTACCCCATTATCAATTGCTATTTTAGCAACATTAGCGGAAGGTTCCACACCTAAGTGTTTTATATTCGAGGCAGCGATGTGTTTCAACATAACCCCATCATTGCTACCTATTTCAACCACAAACGAATTTTTATCTCCTAAATATTCTTCCAATAAAAATTGTGCAAATCTCTTAAAATGTAATGACATGTAACTTGAAGTTTGAGAGAAAAAAGCGTAACTTTCATGAAACATATCTTTTGGGTCTGGCTGTTCTATTAATTGAAACATTTGACACTTGTCACACACTGCCGGAGCCAGCTCGAAAAAATACTCATCAGGAATATCTTTTTCCATAAGAAATCGATTAGCAATTGGCATTTTCCCAAATGACATGAAGGGCTTTATTTTATTCTCACAGATACGGCAATTAATCATAAATCGTTTCTCTCTAAAATAGTTAAAATTGGGGGTCTTCTTCTACCAAAGCTTAAACAGTGTTTGGAATTCCTTTAATATTTTTACACCTGTGCTCTTCATATTGGAAATATTTCTATGTGCGTAGTGATTATAAAATACAGGCAATACAACTATTATTGATTGAAGTTTTAACTTAATGTTTATATCGCTAGTAAATACTGTTTTAAGGAAACAAATAATTCCTTGCATTTGAATTGTGGGGTTCTTACGTAATTGATCAATAAGCGGATTTCGAATATTTAAAGGCACGACTGTATGAAAGTTAGTATGAATAGGCCCTGCTACAAAAGCAATTCCCCCATATAAAATCATTAATACAACGATTAACTCTTCAGTTATCCAAATTCCAGGACTATTAATAAATATCTTCTTTAAAAATTTTGTTCGAATCACTCCATGAATAAATTGGTTATAAGAAATATACTCACCTTCACTATTTTTGCTTGTCACAACTGAAATGGCTAACTTCAATTTTGATTGATAATTTTTTAAGTTCTCATAACTAATATAATATGGATCTGAATAGTCAGAACACACTTTAATTTTACTCATAGCTGCAACACATTCTTTCTGATTTTCTAATACTCTAATGGCGGATGACAAGAAATCTTTTGACCACGAATCATCTGGACAGGCCCACAAAAAATACTCTCCACTTATGCACCATATAGCTTGAAATAAATTTCTAATAACACCAAGGTTTTGATTGTTTTGAAAAACCTTCACATTACTATTGTTTTTTTGATATTCCAAACATATCTCATAAGTGCTATCAAAAGAGCAATCATCAAATATTAAAATTTCAAAATTTGGATAATCTTGAGCAAGCAATGCATCCAGTGCTTTTCTTAAAATACTTGAATCACCTAAATTTAAAAATTTTTCAGCACTGTTGTATGTCAAAAAAACAACTGAAACCAATGGAACATTCATTGAATTCTACTTCTTTCCCAAAAGACATAACTTCCTTGTACTATTTTGAACATCCACTACTTGTAAAATACTAAAATACTTTTCCAATAGCGTTTTAAAATTTTCCCATGTATATTCATTAAAAATATTAGCTCTATTTCTCAACATAAATTGAACCATTGAATCTGAAGGATCTACCCATTCCACAACACCACAAGAAGCAATCTTCCTTAAAAAGGCTACAAAAAACTCTAAAGGAATGTTAGAACTAATACAAATATGATGTACAACAGCTAATGCAATAAATGCATCCGATTGCAGCAATCTAACTAATAAGTTATCTCTCTCTTGCAAATCCCACCCTTGTGCAGGAGAAGGATTAATAAGATTTCCTACTAATGAAATGATTTTCCGGTTATTTAAATTATTGGATCTCAAATTCAAGTATAAATTATTAATACAAGTGGGATCCAAATCAACACTTATCACCAAAGCGGCATGCTCTGCAACTATCTTCGAATAATATCCCGTGTTAGCTCCCAAATCAACTATTCTGTTAGGCAAAATTTGTTGCATGGATTTTTTTATAAATTCTTCCTTAATAAGTCTATCGCGTTTTTCATAACTATTATCATCGGCATAAGCAACCCATATTGATTTTTGATTTGAATATTTCATTTTTTCAATTATATTTCTGAGATTTTGAATTAAATTCTTAAGAGATTGTTTTGGGAAAATATTGTTTTTAAATGTGACAGTTAAACTTTTTTTCTGTTTTTGAAATGATTTCTCCAAGATACTCTGTAGCACTACATGTTTAAACACACCATTTCTAAAAACATCTCTCAAACTTAATAATGAATTAAAATCAGGCAATGTTAACCCCTTCATGGTTCCGCGCCACCAAGATTGAAATTCAACTTTTTTATAAGAAGTCAACATGAGTGGAAATAAAAATTCTTGGCAAAACTGAGTATAACCTTCCCATGGTTGCCCTTCCACATAGGAATCAATTGACAAAATATCGATAAAACACATTTTTCCATTTCTATATAAATTGTTAAATGCGGTTCCATCCTTCAAAATATAACCTTCATTTAAACCCATTTCCATGATCTTTAATTGTGTTAAAGCTGCATCTCGTAACATATCAAATGACCACTCATACGGATAAGTAACTAAAGAAATTTTTTCATGTTCAAGTACATAATTCCCAAACTCGCTACTACTTAGTCCTAATTCTTTTGTCTCTACCATTTTTGTAGGTATTACTAAACCTTCTGCAATTAATTTTACGATAAAATTAGAATTGAGAAGCTGCCTCATTCGGCTAACTGCATTAAAACTGAGCGTTCTAAAAACACCATTAGCTCTTATAAACACTCTACCTTCAGGATCACGAAATGACCCCTCTTGATAAAAAGATTTATTGGCATTCAATGATTCAGATATCATTTTGATGTTCTTCCTTTAATCCCTCATTTTTATCCTCCGGTTGTTTTTTTCTTCCACAAATTTTAGTCTTAATTTGATTCCAGTATAATTTTGTAATTGCAATTGCCCCAGCAACACCACCAAAAAGCAATTGTAAAAGCATGCCACCAGAACCTGGATCTAAATATGCATATACGTTTGAAACTGGTAATATGGTTACTAATACAATTATGAATACACTCCTTAACATTCTCTTACCTCTCCTCAGTTTGAACTTCTAAATTTATCAATGGAATATCCCTTATATCCCTCTTGACTTTTATCTTCATATAAGATAAATGACTTATCCCTTATATATTCCGGTTTTTCATCTTTCAAATATGCAATAATTGCTCTAAATAAATTAACAGGTGAAATTGAATCATAGATATAATCCGAGCCTTCACTTAATGAAGGCAACTTTATAGCCATCAGTATTCCAAATGTATTTCGAAAATCTCTATGCGATTTTATCTCCAAGTCCCAAAAATTTTTAAGCCAATACATACATGCCGCAGGATTTTCAGCTTCGTCTACCACCGTTGGACCATGATCTGCCATAATAATAACAATTGCGGAAGGATCATGAATCTTAAGGTAATCAATAAATTTTAAGAGTTTTTGGTTTACACAATTCACAGAGTTTTTATAGTTGTTCTTCGTGGCAGAGCTACAAATCACAGGATCTCCACTCATTCTCCAAGAACAATCTTCATTATAGACCGTATCATGAACCTGAGCGAAATGTGCAAAAGTGAAGGTGGGTTGATTCGGAAAGCTTCCTGCAGCTTTTTTAACATCATCCAATTCAAGATAAGGAAATTTTATTTTACCGATCCATTTTATTAGAGGGGTCATCGAAATAACTTTCACTATAAATTCAGTATTAGCATGGGGTGCTAAACATAAATCTTCTGTTCCGTTACAATCTATTTCAGACCATCTGCCAGAAGGCGCTAAAATGTACTTATAACCATTTGAACGAAAAATATTCATTACTGCATTATTCCCCTGTAAGGGCATGTTAAATTTATCTCTTTGGTTAATTAGTTCATTTTCATTTGTTGGCAGCTTATGGTAATTCATCGAGAAAGTTGAGCTTAAAGAAGCCAAAGTAAAGTGATAATTAGAAAAACTATCTCTTGCCACATAAAACCCTTTTTGAGACAATGCCTGCAAAAATGGAGCATTATCAAAACCTGTAACTTCTTTTAATGTATCTGAACGTGCATAAGCATCCATTAATAAAAAATAGACATTATTATGTTTTTTAAATTTACTTACTAAATTCAGCTCTGCGCGATTTTGACCTTGATTTTGATTTATACTAAAATAATACAATACTTCTATTAGGGGGATTATAGTCATAATTGAGAAAAGCACTAGAAAAACATATTGCACTGAAAATATGCATGATTTTCTCCATACCAATAAACAACTAACAATAACCACAATTGTCCACATTGTCGTAAAATGAATTTGGATTCCAAAAATTACCAAGGGAATCAACCCCTGTTTTGTGAGTACTCCAATTAATTGAGAATATGAAAACAAGAAAACCAGACCAACTGATCCAGTTAATAATAATCGAGAAAATCCAGTTCTAAAAATGGTTCGACCCAAAAAACCTAAAAACAAACAAATTGCAAATAATACGGTCACATAAAGAAAAACAGGACTCAAATTAAATACCACTTGTTTATTTTGATTAAGGACATTAATAAATGGCCATACACACACCAAAAATAAAGAACATATTGACATTATATTTTCTTTATTTTTATGCAATTTAGTTAATCGTTCTTTAAGTCTCATAAAAATCACTCTCTATTTTAAAATGATGTTTCTACTATAATTTTTGAACGACGTATCTCAAGCTCTTCCTTATGTAAATTTCTCCAAGAAATTAAAGACTTTAATCCTTGAGGCAAATCCACAGAAGACTTAAATCCAATTTCTGTCTCAGCTTTTTTGGGACATCCAATTCTATTTTTCACAAAGCTCAACCCACCTGATTCATATTGCACTGATAGATTTGATCCATTAATCTCTAAAATCATTTCAGCAAGTTGCTTGATTGAGGTTCGAATTCCTGTTCCGACGTTATAAAACGAATCGGCGACATCCGCTTTCATTGCACAAATGTTTGCTTTTGCACAATCCTCTACATGCACAAAGTCATATGCTTGCGTTCCATCACCATATATTACAGGTGGAATATTTTTATCCAAGTTATCAAGTATTTTCATAATAACGGCTATATACGCACCCCGGTAATCTTGACGCGGCCCGTAAACATTCATATAGCGTAAACCTACAAATGGAAGTTTATAGCGATGATAATAGGCGCGTGCCATAGCCTCACCAGCTATTTTTGTAGCACCATAAAAATTTTCGCTATTGTACGGATGCTCCTCATCCATTGGTTCTCGTATGGCATTTCCATATACAGAAGCAGAAGACGAATAAATTAGCCTCTTAACTTTTTGTGCTACACAAGCCTCTAACACATTAAATGTTCCTCGGATGTTAACATCAAATGCGCTTATTGGAAATTCATGGCATTGTAATAACCATAATGCTGCGAAATGAAATACCCCATCCGCTCCTTTAAGTGCAGCGTTTAAAATATCGAATTGACAAATATCCCCGCCAACTTCATAGATCTTAACACGTGGATCTTTCAATGCAGCCTTAAGATTTTCTACAGTACCCCGCACAAAATTATCATATATTATTATTTCCTTTACATCTTCTTTAATTAACTTATCTACCGTATGCGAACCTATTAGTCCCGCTCCCCCAATAACTACTATTTTTTTGCCCGCTAATTCCATATTTTATTCTCTGTATGATTTGTTAAAACATCGATGATATATTGTTGTTTCTCAAGTTCTAAATACGGATGCATTGGTAAACTGAGAACTTCTAAAGATACTTTTTCGGAAATACTTAATTTCTGACTTCCAGATGTTGGAAAATTTTGATAAGCAATTTGCATATGTAATGGCTTAATATAATAAACCATAGTCGGGATGCCTTGTTTATTTAAATCAGACACTAAAAGTTCCCGATTCATCTTTTTTAAAAATCTAATTGTATATTGTGCCCAACTTGAAGTACAATTTTCAACCACTTTTGGAACCACAAACATAAAATTCAATGATTCATTATACATTTTTGCAACCTGATTACGCTTTTCAAGTTCCTCTGGAAATATATTTAATTTTTGCAACAGTATTGCTGCTTGAATGGTATCCAAACGTCCATTCATTCCAATGCGAACATTATCATATTTATCCGAACCCTGCCCATGTACACGCAAACTTTTAATAATCTGCGCTAACTCATCATCATTCGTAAATATAGCACCACCATCTCCATAACACCCCAAAGGTTTTGCCGGAAAAAAGCTAGTGGTAGCAATATCACCGATATTACCTACTTTACGTCCTTTATAAGTAGCGCCAAAACTCTGAGCAGCATCTGCCAATACCCACAAATTATGGGTGTCCGCAACGGATTGTATCGCATCATAATCTGCAGGTTGACCAAACATATCAACTGGAATAATGCCTCTAGGCTTTAGTCCTAACGCTTTAGCAGTTTGGATACCCTGTTCTAAACTTCTAGGATCCATATTAAACGTGTCTTCTAGAATATCAATAAAAATAGGCGTTGCACCCAACCATACCACTACCTCTGCCGTTGCTGCAAAAGTAAATGACGGCACAAAAATAGCATCATTAAGTCCTACTCCCTTTGCTCGCAATCCTAAAGCTAATGCATCTGTTCCATTGGAACAAGTTATGGCATGTTTAACCCCGCAAAACAAAGCTAGTTTATGCTCAAGTTCTGTTACCTCTGGCCCCATAATATAAATACCATGGTTAAGAACTTTTGCAATTGCGGCATCCAGTTCAACACGAATACGTTGTTGTTGCGTATGCAAATCAATAAAGGGTATTTTAGAGATCTGCATTTGTTCTTTCTTTAACTCTGCACTCATCATAAATCTCTTCCAATTGGTTGTCCGAAGTTAATCGATATTTCCTTCCTTCTCTTAAGCAGATGAGATCTTTTCCTAGTTTCTCTCCTGCATGACTCACCCATCCTACTTGGCGGGCTGGCACACCTACCATCAGTGCGTGAGGAAGAACATCTTTTGTTACTACCGAACCGGCACCTATAAAACTATATCTGCCAAGCCGAACCCCACAAACGATGGTTGCATTGGCGCCTATAGTTGCACCCTTTTCAACATATGTGTGTCGGAATTCGTCTTTACGTTCAATTTCTGCTCTCGGGTTATTAACATTGGTAAATACGCAAGATGGTCCACAAAACACTCCTTCTTCTAACGTAATCCCTTTATAAAGAGAAACATTATTCTGAATTTTACAAGCATCTCCAATTTGTACATCAGGGCCTATCATAACATTCTGCCCAATAACAACGCTTTGTCCAATCTTAGACCCGGATAACACATGACTAAAATGCCAAATGTTTGTTCCTTCACCAATTTCACAGTTTTGATCCACATAAGCCGATTCATGTTTAAAATACAAAGCAGAATTTTCTTGTAGTTTGATTGGATATCCAGTTCTCATAGAACGCTCGGCTGCATCTAAGACTCGTAATACGTTTAAACCTTCTTGTGAGTCTGTTCTTGGTTTTTTATTCTCATTAATACAGTCTATAAAATGTTGACACTCTAAGCGTAAAGGCTCTGCTGATATAAGGGGTACGCTCGTAGCCTCTGCCTTAGCAGGATTAGGCAATCCATTTACCCAATTAATTTGGTGTGGATACAATAATAATTTGCGTTCCCATGGCTCTCCATCATCAAACACAGCCATACCACGATCACCCACAATCACTAATTTTTGCTCTTTATATGGATGTAACCAAGACACAAAAATATGGGCATTAACACCATTTTTAAAAACCAAGTGAGTATTGGTAATATCTGCAACTGCTGCGTTTAAGTATTGTGAACCCACCGCGTAGATTTTCTCGGGTAATTCCCCAACCAAGCTTAAAATCATTGAAATGTCATGAGGAGCAAAACTCCATAATATATTTTCTTCATGACGAAATTTACCTAAATTTAGTCGATTTGAATAAATATATTGCAACTTGCCTAATTGACCTTCTCGAACCAATCGATTCAATTCCAAAAATGCAGGATGATACTGTAGCAAATGTCCAACCATAATGGTTTTCTTACACTCGCTTGCCAATTTACATAATTGATTTGCTTCATGTACCCGAAGCGCTAATGGTTTTTCTACAAAAACATGCTTTCCTGCTTTAAGCGCCTGCTCTGTCAGTATTGCGTGTTGGACAGCAGGCACCGCAATGATAACACCTTGAATTTCAGGATTATTTAATATTTCCTGAAATGGTTTGTAATTGACGTTGTATTTTTCTGCTGTTTCCTTGGCAAGCATTTCATTTGCATCACAAACAATGGATAGCACTCCAAGCTCAGCAAAATTTCTTACTAGATTTTTACCCCAATAACCACAGCCTATAACAGCAACTTTCATGTCTGACACTAAATTCACTGGTGCCACCCTTTAAACACGTTATTTCTTAACAAACACAAATTCATTACACCCTAAGCCACCTGCACACGTTTTTAATTTTTCTAATTGAAAACCTCTAGACTTAAAAAACTCAAACACTTCTTCCGGTTTAGCTACTTCAAAAGGATAACCACCCAGTCAACCAGATCGTGCCAAACAGACATACCACGATATTTTTTTCAAAGCTTGATCAAGTACTGAGCCTTGTTCCACCGACCACTCAATATCATTTCTACTATCATTCTATTCCACCATAGCTACCGCAGCCCGGGTGCGCCTGTATTTTTTTCGGCACCAAGACTGCTACAATTTATATCTTACGACTTAATAAACTTACGCCGCTTCCACAGCGTAAATTGGCAAAGAAAACTTTGTCTCTCTACCCATAAACGATAACAACAAATGAACACGTTGTTTATCGTCCAATTTCTCAAAAATTGCCGTGTGATCTTTAAAGGTACCTTCTAAAATCCGAACCTTATCCCCTTTTGCAAAAACAAAAAGGCTACCGACGGACACAAGACCTTCGGCACTCTCTTGCGCTTTTAAATCATCAATAATACTACTAGAGATCAACGCAGGACGTTCTTGGTTCATCAATAAATAAGAAACACCCGGTGTTCCATTGACACTACGCCAAAGAGCTGCTTCTAAATTCATTCCAACAAATAAGTAACGCGGAAACAAAGGTACTATTACTTCATCAACTTTACGTGCATGGCGGCGCATTTTCTTAAATCGTGGCAAGTACACTTCAAAGCCTTGTTCCAACAAATGCAATTCGGCTTTTTGTTCCTTTAAGGGTTGTGTATGAGCAACATACCAACTGATCATGGAACCACCCTTGATATATGCAACAATCTTAAGGTCAAAAGCTTGTTGTACTCTATTTTATCCTTAACCAAATCATAAGTGCCTTGGGGATCCATAACGTCTGTCACCAATGCAGCATCATAACCTTTTAAATCAGCATGTCTATCGACAACACAAACTTGCAAACCTGTTCCATGTACAACGAGTTTAGCGATATCCGCTAAATCTCCTGCGCCTATCAACGCAATATTGACGAATCCCTGTATTTGGCATTCCGCAAAGAGTGCTTCGCATTGCGCACGTGCATCGCGAAAAAAAGTCAGTGAACGCGCAAGATAATCCGTTACCATTTGACCCTTTTCTGCAAAACCTTCGGGCGTTAAAAAATACGTGATACGACGTGGTGAAATTTGGGAGGCTCTAATCCAACCTTTAGTGATACAGCGTTTCAAATAGTGATTCATTAATCCCAAAGCGATACCAAGCTCGGATGCTAAACTACGCTGTGTAAAGGAAGGATTACGATCAATCTCACTGAGAAGATGCACCATCACCTTTTGTTCTGTTTGCTCTCGAGTGTCTTGGAAGGCTGACATACTTAAATTACGCCCTTAAAAAACCAACATATTGAAATTTTCGTTCATGAACGGAACTTACATGATGTCTATATATTTCGTCAAGTACTTTTCTGCAGGATTTTTCAAAACACCCCTGAATCAAGGACAATAATGAAAAAAATTCTATAGCTATTCAACACACTTTTTTTGTTCTTATTTAATTCTTACTGTTAATAGGTTATCCTTAGCCTCTAATTTGGAGAGGTGTCCGAGCGGCTTAAGGAGCACGCCTGGAAAGTGTGTGTACGTTAATCCGTACCGAGGGTTCGAATCCCTCCCTCTCCGCCAGCATTATTTTCGAGAGACAAAAAAGAAACTTGAAACCATCAGATCTTCAGACGCAACGTTTTTGAAAATGGCGGAAAATTTAACGCGATGCTTTGCAATAAAATCCATAGAACGTTTTTTCCATTGTTCCGGGATATCTTCTAGCTTATAGCCTACGGACATGTCTTCCTCTACACCATGCAACCCAGCAATATAAAATTCGCTTTGGGGATCAAGTGCCAAAAGCGCCTTTTTATACTCATGAAACAAAAACCGATTGGGATAACCAGAGCCATATGTCATCATGCGATAAAGCCACTGCGGCAATTCCAGAAATTTTACAGACTCTGAATAAGGATACATGTTGTGATCCCTCAAATCGACCTTGTGGATCAATACGCCACCCACTTTTAAAGCATTATACATTTTACGTAATACTATTTGAGGCTGATCAACATGTTCAAGCACAGATCGAGATATAATAACGTTATAGTCTCTGTTTTCATCAAAAAAAGCTTCGCCAGATGCTTTAGCGCCATAATGGCGTTTTAAATTAGACAACGATTCAAATTGATTAAATTTAACCGTAGACAGCATTTTATCAAGCACAGGATACTTCGCGGCAAGGCTTCTATAGACTTTTTCGTTTGCTTCATGTGATCGTCTTGAATAAAATCGATCAGCTAAATCTACTTGTGCTGCGCCGTGCGCCAAAAACATTAACCCAATCCCTGCACTGTCACCAGGGCCTAATTCTGCTACTTTTCCAGTAAATTGCGATATATTAGAAATTCTCTGATAATCGGCAAAAACATTTTCAATATAATCTAAGGATTCCTCAACAGAAAGTTCTCTGTGTGTCGTACCAGAGTCGGTCGCTAAATACCCCACTAAATTCATCAACCTTATGCGCATAGCATACAAGCTATATAGCAACGCGTTGAAATATAAATGCGTCTTAATAATTTTTTTAAGCGCTTGCTTCAATGTCCCACCACCTAAACCTTCATTTGTAAACAGAACTTACATGAAGGCGTGATATTGAGTCAAATAGATTGCTATTCCTAATGCCGTTTAACATGTTCTTTTTCAATCATCAACCCTTCAATGAGATCCATGAGAATATGACCCAAGGTAATATGTACTTCTTGAACACGATTCGGATCAGTAGAAGGCACAACAATGGAGAGATCGCATTCTGGTATAGTTTGACCACCATCTCCACCTAAAAAACCCAGTGTAGCAATACCGCGCTCGCGTGCCGCCTTTAACGCCCGTATCACATTAACGGATCGACCCGACGTTGTTAAACCCAATAAAACATCTTCCGTTCTCCCAAGCCCATTCACCATTCGCTCAAAAAGACATTCATAGCCGTAATCGTTTGCGCAGGCAGTAATGGTTGAAGTATCGAGCACCAACGACATAGCTGGAATGGCGTCTCGATTTGTGTGTGATCTTAATCTTACCAATAATTCGGCTGCCAAATGTTGCGCATCTGCGGCTGAACCGCCATTGCCACATAACATCAATTTCCCGCCCTTGGCCATTGCCCGAACAGCAACTTCGGCCATCGAAACGAGTGTATTTAAATATGAACCCGTTAGACACTGTTTTTTAAGCTCAATCGCATCCATCCACTGATCGCGAGCCTTTTCTACACACTTTGATATTTGTTCAGAAGATAATTTCATGCAGGCCCCTTTTTTGTCTATCTATTCGTCTAAATTTTGAATTTTATCATTAAAATAACTTAATAACAATGGATAAATCTCAACGATATCCAACACCTTCATTTCTGCTGGAAATGGCTGTATGTTCCCGTACAATAAAATCCAGCCTTCACTGCTATAATCCGCGGTATATTGATCGCGTAGCGGACTGATTTTAACATAATCAAACAATGGAAAAATCATCTCGTTTGATTTATTTTCAATCCAAACATCTGCGCCTAAAGCCCACATTGTCGGCGATAGATTTTCTTCTAAAAACAACTGGTGCTCACGTTGTTCTAGTTTAAATACTGGATATTCCCCCAGTACATTCAGATTTGACAGTTTAAACGCCCCCAAACTTGCATCTGCAGCATCCCTAAAGTTCAATGTGATATTGGGATTTGCCTGCGTCAGGATTTCACAATTCAAAATATCGATCCTATTTAACAAGTGCTTAAGATTGTAAAATCGAA
The DNA here is from genome assembly GCA_052034335.1 of Pseudomonadota bacterium. GTDB lineage: Bacteria > Pseudomonadota > Gammaproteobacteria > UBA6186 > Azoamicaceae > CADEGZ01. The sequence continues at coordinate 38,293 of JBPOIR010000053.1, forward strand.
TTTCTGGTTTATGAATTTGATGAACAGGATCTCGTTTTTTTTGACCAAACCCCGTTATAATGACCAAGACGGTTTGTTCGTCTAATAGTGGCAATAATTGGCCTAAAAACCCATCTACTAATCTAAAATTATCTAAAATAATATCTTTAAATAAAATCTCATGTGACTTTCTCATCTCAATATTTTCAAAATAGTAGCTATCTAATTCCCCCAGCTCGTCACTAAACCCTTCTGGCTCTGCTGCTCGCCAGTACAAGCGTTGCGCAGAGGCAATATTTTCTAAATGTATCGTTGAAAATTCAGGTTTATATTGTTCATACAATGCTTTAAAAATATCCATTTGACATTTGGCTCTTAATCTCGCTCTGTCTTTTTGGTACGCAATTCCCTTTACAAGCTCCAAACGCATTTGCAATAAAATGGCTTTTACAATGGAAAATGACACACCTTTAATAGCACCCATTGCTAATTGAAACAACAACTGAATGGCTAACCCAATAGAGCGGTGAATATTATTTTTTTTTATAAAAACAAAGAATTTCTGAATAACGTTGAGCGATTCTGGAACACACGACTGAGCAGCTGAAAAAACGCCAGGGACATAAAAAAGGCTCAAAGGATTTTGAGAAACAAGAGTGCTCATCAGATTTCCAAACACACCCGTCGTAATCCCTTTTGCGTTTAAGGCATCCCAAATATAATGTCCCTGTAATGAATGAAGCGTTTGTCCAAATCCAATGATGCCGTGTTTATCGGGTTTAATCCCGGTATAAATAGAAGGCCAAATCGTCCAATGTGTCAATTGTTCAATGGGTGCTCCCACACGTGTTTTTACAATTTTCCCGGCTTGCAGTAATTTTTCAAAAACGGGTAATTTTCCTTCAGCCACATATTTATCTAAAAAATGCTTCTCGGCCGCATTTAATTCAACGACTAACATTCGTCTCTTTTTTTGTGCAATCATTATCTTCCCTGGGTTTTGTCATTTAACTAAAATTTGTCGAGTCAACAAAATCATCACTTGATATAGACTACCCGCTCTATTTTCGGTATGCTCTCGTCAGTTAATATCATTAATAGCAGAGTTCAAAATAAATGACCATTCTCGTAACCGGTGCCGCTGGATTTATCGGATACCATGTGTGCCAAAAATTGCTGCAACGTCAAGAAAAAGTGATTGGCATCGATAACCTGAATC
>JBPOIR010000061.1:0-21140 GCA_052034335.1 Pseudomonadota bacterium
AAGAAGACGCAGAGGCGCAAACGTTGGAATTTATTATGCGTTTTGTGCCACCAAATCGCTCTCCGATGTGTGGTAATAGTATTTGTCAAGATAGACGATTTTTATATCGGTATATGCCAAAATTAGAGCAATATTTTCATTATCGTAATTTGGATGTCAGCACGGTAAAAGAGCTGGCAAAACATTGGAAGCCAAGTATTGTCAAATTGTTTAAGAAAAAATCGGTGCATCTTGCAATGGAAGATATCAAAGAGTCTATTGGGGAGCTGCGGCATTATAGAGATACTTTTTTTCTGCTTGAATAAGTGGGAATAGTTTATGACGAACAAAGAACGCTTTAAACTCATTGTGATGCCCCATTTAATACTTCTTAAAGATGATCATGTTCTGCTTTATTTACGTCAAAATAATGGAACCCAAAAAATGTGCTGAACTTAAGTTCTACCCGCTCAATGATCTACCTCTTAATCTATTGTCAGATGTTCGAAAAGGGATTGAATATGCTTTGAACGGGATCCATTTTTGTCAATGTGATTGATTATGCTAATGATTATACAGGGCGGGGAAATAATATTTTACCGCTTCTATAGGGAAGCCCAATCGGAGCGAACCCTTAGGGGTTGTGGATTTTAAAAGGCCTAAATTTAATAAAGGTGAAATTAAATTTCTGGCGGTTCGTTCTGGCATTCCCGTAATCGCTGCGATGTTTCCGCGTGATATCTCACCTTCAAACAAAGCCGCTTTTAGTAAATCAAAGGACTGTATTTTAAGTTGCTTCATGCCGACTAAATAATGAACATAACCTTCGATGCGTTTAGGTAAATTTTCGAGATCTAGCATCGTTTGCATAAAGTTAATTTGGTCGATAGCAACGTTTAAGAAAAATTCACAAAATTCAACCAACCCCTGTAATGATAAATTTCCGCGTCCATCGAGATCCCCTTGCCGAGGTGCATCCGCCTTTTCTATAGAGTACATATACTCGGAACGGTTTCTGGATAATCCTCTGGCCATCGTCCATAAACCATTAGAATCGATTTTTGTTTTTTTAAAATACGCATCTGAAAATAAACGTACGACACGTCCATTACCATCTAAAAAAGGGTGAATCCAAGCTAAACGATGGTGAGAAGCTGCAATAGCGATTACTTGCATAATGGGTGTAAGTTTATGAGGATTATAGACTTCAGAAAACCGCTTTAGCAGTTGAACCAAATAAGTGTTGAGAGGGGGAATATGGTGTCCTACCTTAACTTCAGTTGTTCGTAACTTCCCAGGATGAACTATAACTTTTTTGTCATGGTTGTCTTTCATTTCGAGAAAAACATCGGGTAATCGACTGCAAAATTGTTCATGGATCCAACAGATAAATTCAGGTGTGCAAATGTCGATATCAGGTTCTTCTGTGATTCTATTTTCAATTAATTTTTGTACTACTATATGCGCGAGGCTTTCTTGTTGTAAGGCGTGCTTAGTCGGTTCTAGTGAAAAGTCTTCTTTAAGTGCGCGTTGTATATCTAGGGGGCTTGTCTTATGGCCTTCGATTAAATTTGAATAGTAACAATTACTTTCTCTCAATAATTCAACTAAAGCTAGGCGGGTTAAGGGATTTAAACGCGATCCCAGTTCAGAAGATTGCCGTATAATCGTGACTGCCAAGTCTTCCAATACCTGGGGTAGTGGGAGTGGGAGGAGGGGCTCCATGGCGCTTGGATGCTGATAAAATTTGCTCATGTTGCAAGTATAGCATACTCGTAGATATTTTTGCCGATCTTTTTGCCGATCGTTAAATTTATAACATATTGATTTTATTATAAATAATTTTATATTTAACCATTTTTTCAAATTATTTTGCCGATCTTTTTGCCGATGTACAGTGTCAGGTATACTCGACAAAAAATATTTTGTCAATTTAAGTCGACAAAATTTATGTTCGATTGGTTTTTAATGGAAGATTGCTGTTTTCCTTTCCGTTGACAGCCAATATTAGTTTGTCCTATGATTAAAACTTGTTTGGACGGTTATTAAAAATTGGGTACCAATATGTGTTTATTCTCACAAAATGTTAAAGCAACGACATTTACATCGCTAAGTGTAATATCACTGAGCATATTCTTCTTCAAATTGTCTCTCCTTCTTCTCAAACGTAAGCGCTAAAAGCGCATACTATCTGTTTTATTCAATACGTTAAAAATTCATGCTCCTGATCTAAGGCTATTTTTGTTCGCCTAAGCAGCCGCATTCTTGATCTATTTACATTGGAGATTTATTGATGCATTCGCAAAAAAAAATGGGTTTTTGGTCTGTCAGTTCCTTAGTGATTGGCAGCCAAATAGGTTCTGGCATTTTTTTATTACCAGCAAGTTTAGGTGCTTTTGGCGCTATTGGCCTTACAAGTTGGCTTATTACTGCAACGGGTGCAATATTGCTCGCGTTAGTTTTTGCACGTCTTTGCACACGATTTGCAAAAACAGGCGGGCCGCATGTGTATGTTGAAGCGGCGTTTGGCAAAACAGCGGCATTTTATTGCGCCTGGACGTATTGGGTTATTTCTTGGGTCAGTACAACCGCAGTATTGATTGCTATCGTCGGATATTTAACACCTGTTTTGGGTAAAATGACTAGCATTGCAACCATTACAGTAGAAATTGTTGTGCTTGGCTTAATCATGTGGATAAATGTATTAGGCGTTAGAAGAGCGGGACAGGTTGAATTTGTATTCGCCTTGTTAAAAATTTTACCCTTGTTGATTGTTCCGGTAGCGGGATTATGGTTTTTAAATACGAGTCATTTTACGCCCTTTAATCCAACAGAATATACAACACTAGGTGCTTTAAACGCAGCTGCTTTATTTACATTATGGGGATTTATCGGAGTGGAATCTGCAACTACGCCAGCAGATAGTGTTGATAACCCGCAAAAAACCATTCCGAGAGCGATTGTGTTTGGTACCCTCATTGTCGCATTTGTATATATGTTTAGCGCTTTTGTTATCATGGGCGTGCTCCCGTCATCTCTGCTAACGCATTCAGTAGCACCTTTTTCGGATGCGGCCAGTGTTATTTTTGGAGGCAATTGGCATATTTTTATTTCGTTAGCAGCCGCTATTGTCTGTATAGGCACTTTAAATGCGTGGGTGTTAACCAGCAGCCAAATTGCATTGGGTGCTGCCAACGATGGTCATTTTCCGGCGATTTTTAGCGTGAAAAATAAAAATAATGTGCCAATTTGGGGGCTTGTCATTTCATCGATGGGGATTATACCCATTTTGCTTTTAACGTTGGATGTTGATTTGCTTGCACAAGTCGATACAATTATCGATGTATCTGTCACCGCTTTTTTGTTAATCTATTTAGGATGTGTTGTGAGTTATTTAAAATTATGGGCGGTAGATTGGCAGGCAAAAAAATCTAAAATCATAGAATGCGTTATTGGCATTTTCGCACTCATTTTTTGTGGATGGGCATTGTGGTCTTCAGGGTTTACAGTGGTCTTTTATGCTTTGTTAATTACGGGCACAGGTATTCCAATTTATGTTTGGAAACAAAACAACCGTTCAAAGCTATACTGTCAAGAGTCGCTCGAAAGGCTATAGCTAAAAGTATGTTATGCAAATAACCAGAAAAGAGCAGTCATGATTGATATCTATAGTTTTAAGTTTTGTGATCGCTGCGTTCTTTTAAATCAAAAAGCCGTATATAAAAACAGTTATATTAACTCCAAAATTGGTCTAAACTACACATAAATACTATTTTTGGAGTGTAGATATGAAAGCTCTCACAACTGAAAAGCGCAAAGAATATGCAGGTCCAGCATTACGCACCTTTTTTAATATTTGTCAGGCATGGGGGCTTAGTAATCATCAAATGCAAAGTCTTTTAGGGCTATCAACAGAGTCCACTTTTTACAACTGGAAAAAAAATCCTGCCCAAGTCAGCCTAAGTAATGATGTATTAGAACGACTCAGTTATATATTTGGCATATATAAGGCATTACAAATTTTGTTACCTAATCCAAGTATTGCGGATAGTTGGATAAATTTAGCAAGTAATCACCCATTATTTAATGGAAAAAAACCCATCGATCGAATGCTATCTGGGCAAGTGGCAGATCTCTATGAAGTCAGAAGATATTTAGATGCGGAGCGAGGTGGATGGTAGTAGAGGTAGAGGAAACGCAAATAGCGGTTAAACAAATAACTTGCCTACCTTGTTGGCGAATTATTCCCAGCCGGTTTCCGCCTATCGATTTATTAGAAAGAGTTTCGGATGTGGACGAGTTTGAGATTATCTATGAGATTGAACAACTCACAAATCCACGTATTCGCACTGAAATCGGCGAAATTGATTTGGTGCCTCGAGAAGAGCGGATGTTTGGTCCAGACACAAGTCAAATCATGGCTGCTTTTACACATTTGCCAACATATTTTGGAGGTTCTCGATTTACAGATGGCTCTTATGGCGTTTTTTATGCGGGTAATTCTTTAGAAACTGCTATTGCAGAAACTAAATACCACCGAGAGAAGTTTTTAGGATATTCTAAGTTGCCTAACATGGAAATTGATATGAGAGTGTTATTAACAGATCTAAAGGCGCCGTTACATGATATTTTTGATCAAAAGAAAGAACGACCCAGTATTTATGATCCTGAAAATTTAAGTAGTGCACAAAAGCTGGGCAAAAAACTACGTGGAAATGGATTATCTTCGTATGGGATTCGGTATTCGAGTGTTCGTTATTTAGAGGGACAATGTGTCGCGGTATTTAGACCCACTGCGTTAAGCAATTGTCGTCAAGAACGCCATTTATGTTACGTATGGAATGGTGAAAAAATTACGCATGTGTATCGAAAACAGATGGAGCCTTAGAGATTTGTTTAGCCGATGATTATTGAGTTTTGTCTATGTCCAGATTTGATCCCTTCTCCTAACCTTGATTTGACCCCTTCGTCTCGACTCGATATCCTAGGATAAATCACGGAGAACCAAAGGGATTTAAAAATGAGTCAATCAGATTTCAGAACACTAGCTTTAGAAACCTGTAAGCAATCCTTGCACCCGCGGGCACGCGATGCCCATAAAGGTGACTTTGGGCATGTATTAATTGTCGGGGGTGACTATGGCATGAGTGGTGCCTGTCGTTTGGCAGGAGAAGCCGCTTTAAGATCGGGGGCGGGATTAGTGTCAATCGCAACGCGCAAAGAACACGCTTTTGCAATGAGCAGTGGTTGTCCGGAACTCATGTTCCATGGAGTGGAAACGCCGAAAGGTTTAGATCCGCTTTTGGCGCGTGCAACCGTGGTTGCGGTTGGCAGTGGTTTGGGTCAACACGCATGGGGCGCTGCTTTATGGGCGCATATTGTATCGAGTGATTTACCCCTGATTGTTGATGCTGACGCACTTAATTTATTAGCCAAAAAACCAATGCTACGCAAAAATTGGGTTTTAACGCCACATCCCGGTGAAGCGGCGCAATTGTTAAACGCAACGATTGCCGATATTCAAATTGATCGCTTAAATGCCGTGCAAGCATTGCAAAAGCAATATGAAGGTATTGTTGTGCTGAAAGGTCATGGCACACTTGTGGCGAGCGCGATGAACACGCCGGATTTGTGCACACAAGGCAATCCTGGCATGGCGACTGCCGGCATGGGCGATGTCTTAACGGGCGTGATTGTGGCATTGGTGGCACAAGGCCTTTCGTTGCTAGATGCCGCGCGTTTAGGTGTTGTTGCGCATGCTACAGCAGGTGATAAAGCCAGCGCACGTGGTGAACGTGGGATCCTTGCACGCGATTTGTTCGAAGGAATTCGCACGTGCTTGAACTAAGCGCATTAGAGACAGAATCAACGATTATTTTGCCAGATGCCCTTGCGACAGAAGCGTTTGGTAAACAACTTGCCGCAATCGTTAACCCACCCACCGTGATTTTTTTAACGGGAGAATTAGGTGCAGGCAAAACAACGCTTGTTCGCGGATTTCTAAGGGGTTTCGGATATCAAGGCTCTGTAAAAAGTCCAACGTTTACATTGGTTGAATCGTATCAACTTGAAACAGGCATGATCTATCATTTTGATTTATATCGTTTGGATGCTCCCGAAGAATTAGAATTAATGGGTGTTCGAGATTACTTTACCGAAGATGGCATTGTTTTGGTGGAATGGCCCGAACTAGGATTGGGATTTTTGCCTAAAGCGGATTTCATTTTAGAATTCAGTTTAATTTCTGAAGGCAGATCTTTAAAAATTAAAAAAATTAACAAAAAAGAGATAGATTAAAATGATAATAGAAGAGGAATTAAAACAAAAATCAGAACAAAAACGGATTCATCAACTCCCTGTTCATTTGGCGAATCAGATCGCGGCGGGTGAGGTGGTCGAACGACCCGCATCGGTTCTTAAAGAATTATTAGAAAATAGTTTAGATGCAAAAAGCACCGAGATCGAAATTACGGTTGAACGCGGCGGGACAAAATTAATTCAAGTACAAGACAGTGGTTTAGGCATTTGTAAAGAAGATTTACCACTGGCCATTGCATCGCATGCAACCAGTAAAATTGCCAGTTTGTCGGATTTAGAAGGTGTGCGATCCTACGGATTTCGCGGAGAAGCACTGGCGAGCATTAGTTCGGTATCACGTTTAGAATTGATTTCTGCGGTTGAAGATCAATCTTGTGGATGGTCTATTCAATTAGAGGGGCGCGATAAACCGCCGAGTTTACAACCTGTTGCAAAACGTTCTGGCACTTCCATTGCGGTTCGCGATCTTTTTTATAATACGCCTGCACGACGTAAATTTTTAAAATCAGAAAAAACAGAAGCGGCCTACATAGAAGAAATATTTAAGCGCGTTGCTTTAAGCCAACCGGCTGTGGCTTTTAAGTTTCAACAGGATGATGGTACACAAAAACGGTTGCCAATCTGTCGTAGTTTAGAGGCACATATTCGACGGGTTGCTCAGTTGTGCGGTAAACGTTTTGTTGAAGAGGCTTATTATATTGAAGCAGAAGCCAATGGTTTAAAATTAACAGGTTGGTTAGGTTCTGAAAACGCTATGCGCAGCCAAGCAGATTTACAATATTTTTATGTGAATGGCCGCATTGTGCGTGATAAAATTGTGATGCATGCTGTGCGACAAGCCTATCAATCCCTCAATGCTTTAGGCCGATTCCCGGCGTATGTATTGTATTTTGAATGCGATCCCTCAGCGGTTGATGTTAATGTGCATCCTACAAAACATGAAGTGCGTTTTCGAGAAGCCCGTACAGTGCATGCTTTTTTATCTTATGCAATACAAGCAGGTTTAAAGCAAGGAGATCCCAATAAGGCTCGTGACGATGCAATACCCCCCCTAACCTCCCTTTTTCAAAAGGGGGAACAGGCTTATGTGGATGTTGATGCGAATGTCCATCAGTTGCAGCCAGATAAACCACATTTTCTTTTTAAGGGCGAATTTTTGTGGCTTGAGAATGCACAAGGCGTGATGCTTGTCGATGTAAAAGTAGCGTATCGTGTTTACCTGAGGCAGGTATTAAGTGAAGAATATCAGACAGGCGGGGTAACTCAGCGTCCTTTATTGATGCCAAAATCGATTAGGATTGCTAATGGTATCGATATTGAATCTAACGCGTTGGATTGGGGGCGTTTGGGTTTTGAATTAACAGGCGGGGGGCATAATTTGGTTTTGGTACGTTCAGTGCCAAGGGTATTGGGTTCAGAAATAGAAAATTTACATGCGCTGCTAAGCAAGTTATTATCACTGACGACTGTGGAACACTGTATAGAGCTACTGGTTGACACTGTTATTCAAAATCAAACATTAATGGGAGATGCGCATCAGGTGTTGTTGCTAGAACTTAAAAATACTGGCTTTTTGCGTGGGAATGAAAAAAAACCGTTTTATAAACAGCTAAGCTTGGAACAATTTCGGTCAACCTTTTTTTAAATTTTTTCTCTGTACGCAATAATTTTTGATTTGAGTAACTGTTCAATAACCGCGGGTAAGTAAAGAGTGTAACTCTCATAAAATTCTCATAGAATGGAGACATCAAAACCCAATTACAACCAATCGCCGCTTCTTCATCTGAAATAGAGGCCCCATCAACGTATTTTGCTTAATCTATATTTTGTACTCTTTACAAAACTTTCTTTGAAGCCAGCAGTCGATGGATATTTTTCCAGAACCATACAGTACGAGAATACCAATTAAAATGCCCCAGATGATATTGTCTTTTAATGCGGCAGCAAATTCAGGTTTTAATAATACCGGATAATAAATAACGTTAAAGATGTTAAAAATAAACAATAGTGTTGCGGGTATTCTTGCACCTAAGCCAAGTATTAAAAAAATGGGTAATGTGAGTTCGGCAGCGGTGCCTAGATAAGCTGCCATGAGGGGCGACATTCCCACAATTTTATATTCATGTTCAAATAAAAATAAGGTGGACGACCAAGCCGTTAATTTAAGCCAACCAGACCAGAAAAAGACTTTACATAAATAAGCACGAACACCCAAGGCAACAAAATGAGAACCAAAGTTCAGACAATTTGTGAACAAATTAGATATTTTGCAAAAAAATGCGATTAAAAACTTCATGCTTTTTATTGTAGCATAAATTTTTTTAAGACAAGAGGACGAAAATTTAAGAAAAGCATAAATTAAGCTGCCGTGCTTGCAAACAAGCAGCCTATAATTCTAAGTTTTATTCATAATTTGCTTCAATAAGTCAGCTGTCAGCCCGAAACACATAACGATTAAAGAGATCAATAAGCCACCAATTCCTAATAAAAATCCGCTATGCAGCCCAAGCAATGCAGACATTAAAAATCCAATGATGGAAAAGAGAATACAAATTAATGAAAACAAGATAAATATTTTGATGGGGTTATAGTAGTTAATCGCCTGTAAAATATACTGTAGTGTTAAAAGCGAATCTCGGAACAACCGCACTTTGGATTTTCCTTCTCGTTTTTCATAGGGGATAGGGATATAAGTGACAAATCGTCCCGTCATCATATAGGCAAGTGTTGCCGAGGTCGTAAAGCTAAAAGTATCGCAAAGATGATGTAAATATCCGGTAATAGTTTGCTTTGAGAAAATGCGTAGACCTGAATTCACATCAGGAACTTTACGTCCCGCAGTAAATTCAACGAGGAATTTTAAAATACGCCGCAAAGGGGACTTAAAGTTTGATTCGCGATAATGTTCCCCGGTACGTGCTCCCACGACCATATCAAAACCCTTTTGATATTCTTTGTAGAGTGCTGGAACCATTTCAAAGGGGTAAGTGCGATCGGCATCCGTAATCACGATAGTATCGAATTTAGCATGTAAAATACCGTCTTTTAGTGATCGTCCGTAGCCAACGTTATGGGGATGGTTAATCACATAAACACCAGCCGCCGCCGCACGAGTACCCGTGTTATCTGTGGAGCCATCATTTACAATGATAATTTCATATTCATTCTGACTTAAGGGCATTGTCTGAAAAACATCCCGAATTTCATTGATGGTGTTCTCGATAGCGTTTTCTTCATTATAAGCCGGGATAACTACTGATATCATAATACCTCCTCCTTCAACCATACTATAGGAACTGTGTTCGTTTTTTAAACAGCTCTTGATAATGTTCAAACCATAAACCCAGGCACAGCAAACTAAATAGTTTTAATCCGTGGTCTTTTACATGGAAACGATGTTCCTGCCATAATTGTTCTAGCGTACTGCGATTGAACCATTGTTTCAAATAAATATTATCTAACGTGGATTCCCGCGCTAAAGTTTCTAATTTACCCGAAAACCAAGATGAAATAGGCGCATTAAAGCCCTTTTTAGATCGATGTAAGATCTGATGGGGTAAATTGGTTGCTTGGCTTAATTTTAAAATATGTTTCTTTTGAAAAAATTTCATTTTCCAGTCAATCGGTAGCTTTGCTGCAAATTCGACCAAGTGATGATTTAAAAAGGGCGCTCGTACCTCTAAGGAATGTGCCATGCTGAGTCGATCAACCTTAACCAAAATATCATCCACCATCCAGGTTTTCATATCGACATAAGACGCTTGATCCAGCGGATGACATTCTTCAACTTCCGCAAAAGCTTTGGCAAAACTGGTATAGGGATCATGGTTTAGAATGGCTTCCCGATTATCCGCTGTTAATAATGCCGCTTTTTCTTGATCTGAAAAAATCACACGCCAAAAATAGTGGGCGCGTTGAAAATCCATTTGGCAGCCTTTTAAAAATTGTTTTAATTTATAATCTAGGCTCACTTTGTTGTGGGATACAGGCCAAAATTTTTCAACCAAATGGCTTGTTGCTCGAAAGAAAGATTTGGGCAGATAGTGAAAATAGCGATGCAGTTTATCTGCTGTATAAGTATCATAGCCGGAAAATAATTCATCCCCTCCGTCTCCGGATAAGCAGACTTTTACATTTTTTCGAGAGAACTCGGCCAAAAAGTAGGTTGGGATGATTGAGCTATCAGCCAATGGTTCGTCAGTTCTTTGAATAATGCTGGGCAGCATTTTTACCATGTCAACGTCAACAAACTGAGTGTGATGGTCTACAGATAAATGTTTGGCAACAATTTGACTTGCTTCAATCTCGTTATAGGATTTTTCATGGAAACCAATGCTAAAGGTTTTGATAGGATTACTTTGGGCGTGCTTCATAGCAGCAACGATGGTGGAAGAATCTATTCCACCACTTAAAAACGCGCCTAAAGGCACATCGCTTATCATTTGGTCTCTCACGATATCGTTTAACATGCTTTCCAATTGAGAAGAGGCATCAGCTTTGTTACTGTGCGATATTTTCTGTTTAAAATGCCGATGTAAATGCCAATAGCATTGGATTTGTGGTTTTTGCCCTTTTTTCAAAAGAAGATAATGTGCGGGAGGCAATTTTTCGATACCCTCTAGAATACAAGCATCAGTCAGTACATAATTTAAAGATAAGAATTGGCTGAGTGCCTTAGGGCTCACTTTAAAGGCGACACAGGGGTGTTGAGATAGCGCTGATAGTTCTGAGGCAAAAACAAGATTATAAAGTTGCTGACTTGATGAAGCATGCCGCCAATGGGTGGAAGCGGGCTCCCAAGTTTCACTACGCGAAGCCTGTATTGTATAATACAATGGCTTTTCACCCATGCGATCACGCACTAAAATCAAACTTTGTTCTTCTTTATCCCACAGCGCAAATGCGAACATACCAACCAATTTTTCTAAACACCCTATACCATAATGTTTCCAGGCCTCTAGAACAACTTCGGTATCACTTTCGGTTTTGAATGTGTGTCCCAAGGTTTTTAACTGTGCTTTTAGAGTTTTAAAATTGTATAATTCTCCATTGTAAACAATCCAATAGCGGCCTGTGGTATCACACATTGGCTGATCAGACTCAGGAGAAACGTCAATAATGGATAAGCGGCGATGTCCAAATACCATGGGTCCCAGCTTTTTCACTTTTTCAGCATCAGGACCTCGATGCGCCAGTGTTGTCGCCATACGCTGGATCAGCGCTTCACTATCAGGGGTTTGCCAATTTAAACTGCCAACGATACCACACATTACAGATCACGCTTGAGTTGAGAACGCTGTGAGAAGAACGCTTGCTGCGCTTGAAATGCCGCTGTAATTAAAATCAATAAAGTGACCATTTGTATACTATCCGTATAGCCAGAATAACGAGGTAATACAGGCTCAACCAACGCTATCAAAAAATAATTTCCAGCTGTCAGCAAAGAAGCCAACAGATAACATAAAGCAAAGGGATGCCGCGCTTTGATGAACGCATTCAGAGCAGCCAAGGTAGTGAGGCATAATAACAGAACAAAATAAATTCCGCCAATATTAAATACAATATTGAGTAAGTATAAGGTAAAGAAACCCTTCAAATTATTTAAAATTAAGATGATAGCCATATGCGTTAATGTGGTATCTCTTTCATAGACTGTGTTCAACGGATATTTAGCCAGTAAGGGTGCTAAGGATTGCCAACAAATATGATTATAGTTTGCATAAAATTGGGTATAAGTGGCTACGTGAAAGTAAGAATCACGCTGTGGTAAACTATTGAAATTTATCTTTTTATCACTCATTGTCGCGAAAATATCCTTAAATAAAGCACGCTCTGTCTCATTTTCAAACAGTTCTTCATCTGTAGGATGTGCTAAATATAAGGGTGCAATAATTAATTGCATGCCGGTGAAAGGAACTGATTTAAATTGTCCATGATAAATATATTGATAGGTCCTTTCAGCAAGCGTCGTACCCACCATGCTGAGTAAGAAACAAATCAGTAAAGTAAAAGTTTTAAAAACGCGGCGTTCAAATAGAAGAATATAGATTAAGATGATCCCAGTGGCAGGATATAGAAATAAAAATTGTTTTCGCGTGAGCACCAATAATCCGGCAAGCCCCATTGCGATGATTAATTTTTTGGATTTTTTGTATTGCAATCCTTCAAGCAAGTAAGAAAAATATAATAAAAATAAGGGATAACAGACGGCTTCTGGGAGTATTTTGTTGCCAAACAAGGGGTGGCTATAATAGGGAGCAAGTAATCCCAATGCGACCAAATAGAACACAATATTCGGTAACACGAACAGGCGTTTTAATGTTGAAGCAAGAAAAATGGCGGCGCTAAACCCTGCTAGCAATTGGATTACGATTAGGATATGAAAAAAATTCTTATCAAAGATTTTTGTATATATGCTTAAAATAATGGGATATAACGGCGATCGAATTACCGAATTGTCAATGTAGCCGCCGCTATCGGGCTCTAAGATAGGACTGATGAAACAAAGCGTCCCGAATAGTAGAAGTAAAAACATTTTAACGAAAGTGGGCACTGTCGAATACTTAAGGCTATGGCTGTTAAGAGTAGAATGGTTACTCATATGTGTTTGCCATTCGCTCATGTGTATAGTTAGAGGACAGCTTTCTTCCTGTAAACCATAGTACTATTAATAAAAAAACGGTTAAAATTGTATTCGTATAAAAATTATAAACTGTCATAGCAGGTTCGACCAAAGCCACTAAACTATAATTCCCAAAGTTCATTAAAATAATAAACCAAAGACCAATGCTCAATTTGTGGGTAAACTCTTTTTGAATTTCATTTGTCTTATGCTTATTTTGAGTTTCATTTTCATTCTTGCTTTGCCGCCATTGTTCAAGCACAGCTTTGAACGTCAAATAAAAACTTCCCAGAAAACAAAATCCTAGAATCATCGCAAAAAAATATCCCCCAATGTTGTTTATAATATTGGAAATATACAGCTTTAACCATTTGCCGAAATGCGCCTTGATTAAAATAAAAGACATATCAATTAAATTTTTATCGACGCTAATGGTAATTTTTGTTCCTAGGGCCTTGTTTTCCACAGAATTCAGCATATCAGCTGTGTTTCGAATAACGTCTGTTGCCCCAGGCCAGAGAGCACCCCAAGAGATATTGTTGTAGTTCATATAATAATGTGGATAAGGCGGAACCAAATCTTTAAACTCGCACTCTGCATCGGTGCAATTTTTTTGCAAGATTTGCTTGACCTTTTCAAAAATTTGCTTTTGGGTGGGATCACTAAAGAGGCTAACGTCCCCCGCTTTTGCCAAATAAAAAGGCGCGACCGCAAGCTGAACTCCTACAAAAGGCACCGTAGTGAAAACCCCATTGTAATGATAATGGTAACTTCGCTCTACGATATTGGCAGTACCATAGGAGATCGGGATCAATAATAAGGCGCAAAATATTTTTTTGAAATTGAGGTTTTTACCAGCCAAAGCAAAGATGACTTTATACAGAATGAGACACCCTCCCACTACCAGCATAAACATGAATTGCCGTCGCGTTAAAATCAGTAAAGTAGTAAAAGCAAAAAAAGTAGCTAATTGCTTAGCTTCAAATTTTTGTTCAAGCGGTTTTTCAAAAATAGTTTTTAATAAAGCATTCACAGAGAGCAAAAATAAAGGATAAGCCAAGCCTTGGCTTAATAAGAAATGTCCCCATTTGATAGCATAAGGACCGACCAGTGTCCAAAGAACAAGCCCAAACAACCAGGCGGGCAGTTTAAAATGTTTTTCTAAGGTTCGGGTAAGTTGAAAACTGCATAAAAATAACAAAGATAATTGAATAATAATAACTGGCAGATAAACGCCTTTTCCAAAAAGAACTTCCGAGGTTTGTATTAATAAAGGATATAAGGGCGAACGCAACACACTTTTGTCGATATAGGTTCCGGTGTCTGGCTCAATACCAACACCTAAAGAAATGAGAAAAGCGAAAAAGAGAGCAATGGAAAATAGAAATAAATATCTAAGATTTTTTGAGGTCATGTTTCCACTTTCCTTTTAATTTTTCGCAAACTTTTTAAAAGTTGCGTGCCACAAGTATATACTTGGCCTAGTTAAGGTAGCAAGGTTATATTGCGTGTATTTACTACTATAACGTACACTGTTCTCTTAATGGTTTGAATCTAAAGCTTAAAATTGTAAGAAAGTTTTCCAACATTATGAAAGCACTTGTTATTAAAAATTTAAAAAAAACATATTCTTCCGGGCAGGTGGCTCTAAAGGGTATTGATCTTGAGGTTGATCAAGGGGATTTTTTTGCATTACTGGGACCAAATGGTGCGGGTAAAACGACCATTATTGGCATTATGACTTCTTTGATCAATAAATCAGCGGGTCAGATTTCGTTATTTGGATTTGATTTAGAAAAAGAGGCCGTGAGTGCTAAAACCTGTATTGGCGTAGTACCTCAAGAATTTAATTTTAATCTTTTTGAACGTGTGATAGATGTGATCGTTAACCAAGCCGGGTATTATGGTATACCGCGTGGTGTCGCATATACGCGGGCAGAGCAGTATCTCTCACAGCTGGGGTTATGGGACAAACGTTATGTTGTCTCAAGAGAATTGTCGGGTGGGATGAAGCGGCGTTTAATGATTGCTCGTGCATTAATACATGAGCCTAAGATGTTAATTTTGGACGAACCCACAGCAGGTGTGGATATTGAGCTTAGACGTTCTATGTGGGCGTTTTTACGAGAAATTAATGCTAAAGGAACTACCATTATTTTAACAACCCATTATTTAGAAGAGGCAGAGTCTTTATGTCGTGGTATTGCGATTATTAATAAAGGCGAGATTATAGAGAACACTTCAATTAAAGAATTACTGTCTCGCTTAAATACCGAAACAATTGTGGTTGATTTAAAGCGACCTCTCGCAGAGGCGCCTATTCTATTAGGATGTGAAACCGTTTCTAAAGATGAAACGACATTGGAAATCACTTTTCCCAAAACACTTAATTTAAATGATCTTTTTTCAGCGCTTTCTAAGCTTAACATTGAAGTGCTGAGTATGCGGAATAAAGCAAATCGTTTAGAAGAATTATTTATTCGCTTGGTAAACTCGGTATGACAAGGTTTAAAGAAAACATGATTGGCTTGTATACCATTTTACGACGTGAGATATCCCGTTTCATTCGTATTTGGTCTCAAACATTATTGCCATCTGTGATTAGTATGACGCTTTATTTTGTCATATTCGGTAATCTGATGGGTTCTCGCATTGGAGAAATAGAAGGGATTTCATACATAGAATATATTGTTCCCGGTCTTATTATGATGGCTATTATAACAAACTCTTATGGAAATGTTGTCGCTTCTTTTTTTGGTTCTAAATTTCAACGCAATATCGAAGAAATGTTGGTTTCTCCTTTACCTAATTTTATTATCTTGTGGGGATATTTACTGGGAGGGTTGGCGCGAGGTATTGCAGTTGGTGTATTAGTTACGGGTCTGTCATTGTTTTTTACCGCCTTACCATTGACGAATATTTGGCTCATCATTGTTGTTGCGATATTAACGGCGATATTATTCTCTTTAGCAGGTTTAATCAATGGTATTTTCGCGAAAAAATTTGATGATATTAATATTGTGCCAACTTTTGTTTTAACCCCGCTTACCTATTTGGGAGGAGTGTTTTATTCCATTGATTTTTTACCGTCTTTTTGGCAATGGGTATCTTATAGCAACCCCGTTTTTTATATGATTAATGCATTTCGATATGGTATGCTAGGGAAATCGGACATTGATATTCATGTTGCGCTTTGGGTTATTATTGCCTTTATTATCGTGCTCTATAGCTGGACAATTTGGTTATTCAGAAAAGGCGTTGGTATAAAGATGTAAGACTAAATTTTGTGCTCGTTTACCAAACTTTTTCGCAATTGAGTATCTAAGTCACCTATTAAATAAACGATAAAAGACCATAAATTGTTTTCTGCTATCGTTTTTTTAATTTGATCGGGTGATAAAAATCGACGTATTTCTTTATTAAATTCTAGTGCTAAGGAATTATTTTGCAATAATAGTGCATGTCGTTCGGTAAACAAATTTAAAAAATATTCTTGTGTTAATTTTCGATCTTGGAGCTTGCTGGGTATTAAGCTGAAGTTAGGTTTTATCCCCTGTTGATGTAACCACACCATATCCCATAAGTCACGATATTTTAGTCTATTGGGGCGTAGTGCAAAAGCGATTAACTTATCAGTATAAATTTCCACGCGACTTTGTGTTTGCAAGACTAAGCCATTTGTGCCCATGTCAACACCATACGGATTTAGCAATACCATAGGTTGTTTTTCATATGAAGGGATCGCGCAAATATCTATGTTAATTCGCTGTGCTGGTAAATGTTTTTGCTGAGGCCGTGTTTCAACCTTTATTTTCCAAGTATCTACATTTTTTATATCTTTTACCGGTTCGCTGACGGAGACCTGTAGGCCATATTTTTCATTTAAACTATGGGTTAATAGGTGTCCCATTGTAGACAAGCTATTGCGAGAAAAATCTTTCCCGCCTGTAAAATCCAAATCTTCACTTAACCGAATGCCTCCATAACAGGCTCTAAGGCATGTTCCACCGATAAAGGTTAAGTCTGTGAGTAAATTATTTTGGCTTAATGTTCTTAAGATATCGTGATGAAGTAATTCTTTTTCAACGACAATTCTTAATGATGATAAATTTGGTTGGCTTTTTAATGCTTCTGTTACTAATTGATCAAATAAGTTCATGTACAATATCCCAATTGATTAAATCACAATTTCGGTGCGTTATTTTCATGTCTCTTAATGCAAGCGCGATATTGGCGCGCCATAGTCCGCAATGATGATCGTATGTAAGTTGGTTGATAAGATCTATAGGTTTTTGATCCGTGTGAATAAATTCAATGGTTCCAAAATCACCACAAGACATAATCCGGCTTCTACCAGATGACATAATGGATATCCAGTTCATTGGAATTTGTGAAATGATACCCGCATCGCTGAGAACTGTTTCTAAGCTGATATAGTTAAAAGCTTTTGCCCTAAGCAGAGCTGCTGCATGAAACAAGAGCAAGCCATCCAGGGGGGCTGATTTTTTATACAGATATACTCCTCTGCATAGACGCAACAGTAATCCTGATCGTACTGCTCTGCTTAATAGTGTTTTAAAAGCCGAATTGGATAACGTTGGGCAAAGTGCTCGTAAATCTTGCAATGTAAATAAGTAGTGCTTGTCATTAGCGTTCTCTGATAACCATCGTTCTAGGTATTTCGTGGGGTGCATCGCCATAACTCTACTTTAAGTTACATTAAATGTAACCTTTGGTGCAGTTCCTGTCAAGGGAAAATACATGGGGTAGCTTATTCAAGAATATAATTTTAAGGTTGCTTCATGGATGAGCGTATCTGAAAAGTACTGTGCAACGCGCTTTCTGCCGGCTTGTCCCATTTGTAATCGCAGCGCTTTATTTTCGATTAAAACGATTAGGGCATTGACCAGTTCCTCACTGTCTTTTACAGGAACCAATAATCCATTTTCCCCATCTTGTACGACTTCACGACAGCCTGGTACATCGGTTGTAATGATTGGGCGCTCACAACTGGCGGCTTCTAGAAGCGTTTTGGGTAATCCTTCTCGATAAGAGGGTAATACAGCGATGTGACAATCCGCGTACGCTTTAGCAACATGATGACAATGCCCTCGCCAGATAATCAGGCCAGAATCGTGCCATCCCTGTATTTGTTCGTGCGAGATAGAAGCGGGATTTTCGGGATCTGGCGTACCGTATAATATAATTTTCGCCGCAATATTTTTTTCTTGTAGTGTTCTAGCGGCGGTAACTAGTTCGCCAATGCCCTTATCCCATAATAGCCTAGAGATGCAGGCGATGATCACTGGCGGCTCTGGTGGAAAAAGGGTTGCTGGAAAAGCGTCCATATCAACGCCTGCGCCCCTAATAATGCTAATTTTTTTGGAGTCAGAAATACACTGTGCTTTGACTAAAGTATCTAAGTCATCTTGATTTTGCAAAATTAATTTCGTATTGCCTCTCGAAAAAATAAAACGAAATAACCAGCAGGTTAAGGATCGTAATATTACCTTTTTAACTCCCCCCTTCACAGGGGGGGTGGGGGGGATGTTAGTAAACAAATACCCAAGTCCACCCAATGCATTAATAATAAGCGGTATTCGGCACCAGAGTGCAGCGAATGAGCCGAGTATAACGGGCTTTATTGCAACTTGATGTACAATATCGGGGCGATATGTTTTATAAATTTTAAGTAATTCTAAAAGAAGCTGACATTGACGAATAGGATTTAAACCGGCACGTGTAAAATGCTTTAGTGGGAATACGGTCAAACCTGCATCTTGAATTTTTTGGGTGTGAGTCGTTGTTTTGGTTGCAATAGCGATCTCAAACCCTGCTTGAAGTGCTGAGCGTGCTAGATTTAATCGATGCGAACAAAAATAGCTATCTTCGGACACTAAAAATAGTATTTTTTTCATCAATCATTTGTCCAGGAGAGGGTAAAACTTATAATGTCCAGTAATACATTCCTTCTGGACGTTCTGTGTTCCGCCACATATTTTTAATGTCAGCGATGAGTCCTCTGGGCGCTAATAATTTCTCGAAATCCGTGGTTGTCAATTTTAAATAGGGTTGATGGGCAACGGCGCCAATAATGCAATCATAAGCAGAAGCCTCAAAAAGATTAGGCAACAATTCAACGCCCAGGTGTTTTTGTGCATAATGTGGATCGGCTAGTGGATCATGAACATCAATATTATAGCCAAATTGTTGCAAACTTTTTATCACATCAATCACTTTGGTATTTCTGAGATCCGGTATGTCTTCTTTAAAAGTAAGACCCAAAACTAAAATGTTTGCTTTGTTTTTGTTTGGGTCTATTTCCTTCAATTTTTGATGAATAGCCTGTGCAATGGTGTTGCCCATCGTCTCATTAATGCGCCTCCCTGCAAGAATCACTTCGGGATGATGTTCTAAGTTGCGAGCGCAGTGGGCAAGATAGTAGGGATCAACGCCAATGCAATGTCCTCCCACGAGTCCAGGTTGGAAATTCAAAAAATTCCATTTTGTATTGGCGGCATCTAATACGTCATAAACGGATAATCCCAGTTTTCCAACAATGGTTGCAATTTCGTTAATAAACGCAATATTAATATCGCGTTGCGCATTTTCTATTACTTTAGCGGCTTCGGCTGTTTTGATGTTTTGTGCAACGAAGATATTACCATCGTTGATAGCGCCGTAAATGTTTTTTAGTTTTTCTGCGACATCGGGCGTTTGTCCGGCAACTACTTTAGTGATTTTATCAATGGTATGCAATTTATCGCCGGGATTAATGCGTTCGGGAGAATATCCGAGATAAAAATCTTGACCTGCTTTAAGGCCAGAGTGGGCTTCGAGAATAGGTCCACAAAAATCTTCTGTAACACCTGGATAAACGGTGCTTTCGTAAACAACGATGGCATTTTTTGCGAGTGTTTTCGCTATTGTTTCTGAAGCTTTTTGTAAAGGCAGCAGATCGGGTAGATAATTTTCTGTCACAGGCGTTGGCACCGTCACAATATAAACATCGTGTGCATGGAGTTCTTCTGGATTTGATATAAAGTGTATGGTTGTTGTTTTGAGTAGAGCAGCTTCAATTTCGTGTGTGCGATCATTGCCTTTTTTAAGTTCTGCAATGCGTTTTTCGTCGATATCAAATCCTGTAACAGAAAAATGATGCGCAAGCGCAATCGCTAAAGGTAACCCCACGTATCCTAGCCCGATAAGGGCAATTTTAGGATTGTTATTAGCATTCATAATAATTCCTATACCAAGAAACGAAATTTTTAAGACCTTCTTTAATATGGGTTTTAGGCAAAAATCCGAAATCACGCGTGGTGTCTGAGATATCCGCAATGGTTTCTTTCACGTCCCCAGGTTGCATGGGTTCAAAACGGATTTTTGCTTTTTTACCAGTAACATTTTCAAGCGTGTGAATAAAGTCCATGAGCGGTTCAGAGCGGTTATTGCCAATATTATAAATGCGGTGCTCTGGATGAGGGTGAGGAGGATTATCTAAGCATGCAATTGTTCCTGCCACAATATCGTCAATATAGGTAAAATTACGCCGCATATCGCCTTGGTTAAAAACCGGGATTTCTTGGTCCTTGAAAATGGCATGTGTAAAAATAAAAGCAGACATATCGGGGCGACCCCAAGGTCCGTAAACCGTAAAAAATCGCAAGCCTGTCGCGGGGATCCCAAATAAATGGCTGTAGGTGTAAGACATTAATTCCGCAGAACGCTTTGTTGCAGCATACAGCGAGATGGGGTGTTCAACCGGATCGTTAACCGAAAATGGCAGTTTTTGATTTGCGCCATATACAGAAGAGCTGCTCGCATAAACCAAATGTTTAATGGGCAGTTTTCGGCATGCTTCCAAAATCGCGAGGTGCCCAACAACGTTGGCTTCGGTGTATGCAAAAGGGTTTGTCAGCGAATAGCGCACACCGGCTTGAGCCGCGAGATGTACAATCTGGGTGATATGCGCATTTTCTTTGATAAAATGATCGAATTCAGTTTTGTTGGCAATATCGATTTTGTTAAACTGGAAATTCGATTGTGTTCGCAGTTCTGCTAATCGGGCTTCTTTTAGGTGCACATCATAATAGTGATTCAGGTTATCGATGCCAATCACTTTTTCTTGACGTTGCAGCAATTTTTGGCACACATGGTATCCGATAAATCCAGCGGCACCGGTTACGAGAATGGTCATTTATTTTGAACTCTGCTATTAATG
>JBPOIR010000118.1:0-20834 GCA_052034335.1 Pseudomonadota bacterium
TGAATCTCGTGATTAAACCCGATAGACAGCATCAAGGATTAGGCCGTCGCTTGTTGATGCACCTCGTAGAACAAGCCAAAAAGTTAAATACAAAATCTGTTTACTTAGAGGTTCGCCGCTCAAATGAGATTGCTTATGATTTGTATATAAAAACCGGTTTTATCGTGATTGGGGAACGCAAAGATTACTATCCTGCTCTAGACGGCCGAGAAGACGCATTAGTCTTAGAATTGTCCTTTAAGAAATAAAAAATTATAACCAAGTTGATTCACTATGTTTTTTCAAACTTCTTATTTACTTTAGGTACTTTTTTTAGTTAAGATACTCATAAGATTAATTTATTCATATTTTATTAAGAGGAGAGATTCAAATGGGAAAATTAAAAGACAAATTGAAAAAAGTTGAACAAAATGTTCGCCATGCTATTAAAGAGGTCGAGCCAGCGATTCGTCATGCTATTCAAAAAATAGATGTCAGAGCGACATTAAGTCCTTACAGAAAGGCGGCGCAAGACGCATTGGAGTCTGCTGAAAAAGAACTTACAGAAATGAATGTGGTGCTTGCAACGGCTCAGAGTATTGAGACTGATACAAAAGCCCGCTTAGAGAGATTACCATTAGCAGGCTCTGAAGATGATCAAAAATTTGTAAGTGAAAGAGTTAATATTATCAGAAGCGGTGTTCAAAAACTTTCAGATGCTCAAACGCAGGTAGCAGGAAAAGAAGCAGTTGTGCGTACGGAAAGAGGCAACGTGTCTAGTATTCCTAATGAGGTAGAAAATTCTGAGCACGCTGAAGCAGATGCTAAAGCCGCCTCTTCAAAAGCAATAAGTGAAGCCGCAGTGATTTCGAGTATCCTCGCGCAAGCACGAACGGAGTTGCTTAATATTCAAGCAGTACAGCGGGAGATCATAGCACGTATTGAAGCAGTTGACCAAGATGTAAAAGAGACAAGAGATACACAAGAGCTGCAGTTAACCCAGCAAACATCTCAAGGACAAGTGACATCTGTTGTTAAAGAAGAACCACCTATGCCAGAAGAAAATAAAAATGTCCAAGAGGTAGTAAATGTTGCTGGGTATCGAATACCCGTAGCGCAACCTGCTCACCAAGCACAACCGCTTGTTGGGCAAGAGCAATTTGGTATTGATAATGTTGAGCTTGATCCAGTGCATGAAGTGCTTAAGGCAGAAGCGGCTGCTGTAGAGGCTGCTGCGCCACCTCATTGTGGAGCAGAACTACCACCTCAGGGAGCAGCAAATGAAGCAGAAGATCTTCCGCCTGAATATGAACCAAATTTAGAGGTTGTTGTACATATAGAACAACATATAGAATCAAAAGCACAAGCAGAAGATCCGCAAGCTGCTATGATACGGCAGCTCCAGGAACAAATGGCCGCAATCCAGCAGCAATTTGCGGCATTGTTAGCACAACAACAGGGTGGTGTTCAAATTGAGGCAGTTGCATCACCATCACCAGTTGTTACGCCTTTGCGCGCTTTACATGCTGAGGCTAACATTGCAGGTGACAACGTACCTGCACCTGTGTCACAAAGGCCTGGTGAGGCTTCGTCGTGTCCGTGACCTTTCATGTAATAATATCCTGCACGCTTCACCGTATCCGGCCTCTCAAAAATAGTCTACGCTAATAGAGAGGAATGATTAAAATCAAGGGAGGAAGGTGAAATGAAATATAGGGAAAGAGGGTTTTCGTTAATTGAATTGATGATCGTTGTTGCGATTATCGGGATTTTGGCAGCTATCGCTGTTCCAGCCTACCGCAATTATGTCTATAAGGCTCGATTTAGTGAATTGCTGGTGTTTGCAGATAGTGCGTCTCGGCAAACTGGAGAGTTTCTTATTGAAACAGGCGCAACAGCCATTGGTGCTGCAACCTGTACAGCAATGACTAACAAGGCATCCATAAATGGTACAACCAATATGGCGTCTTGGGCTGTTTCAAATGCCTGTATTGTGACGGTGAATGGCGTAGCTGCTCAATTTGCGGGTGCAGCGCCCACGGTTACATTTACGCCAACCATGCTGGGAGATGGTTCTATTACTTGGGCTTGTACTTCTGGTGGCAGTAAGTTTGCACCCAGTAGCTGCCCGTAAACGGGTATTGGTCTATTTAATAGATTTGCCAGCTGCTTGCAGATCCGCATGGTACGAAGAACGTACCAGCGGACCGCTGGCGACATGAGTAAATCCTAAGCTTTCGGCATACTTTCCAAGTGCCTGAAAGACAGCTGGCGTTACAAATCGTGCTACAGGCGAATGAAATTTGCTGGGCTGTAAATATTGTCCGAGCGTTAATCGATCACAATGATACTCTCGCATATCACTTAAAACGGTTTGAATTTCTTCATCCGTTTCTCCAAGCCCCAGCATTAACCCCGATTTCGTTGGAATAAGCGGAAAGCGTGCTTTAAATTCTTTGATTAATTTTAAAGACCATGTGTAATCAGAACCTGGACGGACAGCTTTATAAAGTCGTGGTACAGTTTCTACATTATGATTAAAAACATCGGGCGGTGCTTTACTCAAGTGATCTAAAGCAATTTCCATGCGACCTCGAAAATCAGGCACTAAAATTTCAATCTGGATAGTAGGACAGCACTCTCGTATTTCTTGAATACACTGCGAAAAATGCTCAGCGCCGCCATCGCGGAGATCATCTCTGTCAACGGATGTAATTACAACGTATCGTAAATTCATAGCACGGATTGCTTTAGCAAGACTTTTAGGCTCGTCTAGATTGAGAGGATCAGGGCGACCGTGCGCAACATCGCAAAAGGTACATCGCCGTGTACATTTATCGCCCATAATCATAAATGTCGCGGTGCCATGTGTGAAACATTCATTTAGATTTGGACAGGAAGCTTCTTCACAAACAGTATGAAGATTATGTTCCCTCAATAATGCTTTCAGTTCGGCAACCGCTGGTGAATGGGTTGCTCGAATGCGGATCCACTCGGGTTTTGCTAAACTATTTTCGCTGGGTTCAATTTTAATGGGAATGCGAGCCATTTTCGCTTGACCCTTTTGTTTATCTGTTGGATGTGTTGTTGTCATTAATTTAGATTCCTTCACTTCTTTCAATTTCTTCAATAATGTTTGTGTAGCCAAGATGATGCATTAAATGCGTTACCAACTGCGGAGCAACTTCGCTAGTTGAGACAGAATGATTAAACTCACGCATTTGCACGACCTTTAGATCGGGATAGCCACAGGGATTGATCCGGTTAAAGGGTTCTAAATCCATGCTGACATTTAAGCTTACACCATGATAGCTACAACCGCGACGAACCCGAAGGCCAAGAGATGCAATTTTGCATTGATTGACATAGACACCGGGTGCTTTGGTTTGTGTCGTTCCTAGAATGTTATGCTGAGCGAGTAAGGAAATAATAGCATTTTCTAAATGTGTTATGAATAATTTGACGCCTAAGTTTTTTCTTTTAAGATTGATCAATACATAAATAACCAGTTGTCCGGGTCCATGATAAGTGACTTGTCCGCCGCGATCACTTTGAACAATAGGAATTGTTCCAGGATTTAAAAGATGCTCTGGTTTGCCGGCTTGTCCTTGTGTAAATACAGGCAAGTGCTCTACCAGCCAAAATTCATCTGGGGTAGAAAGCGTGCGTTGATGGGTAAAATCTTTCATTAATTGCCAGGTTGTGTTGTATGGCATTAAACCCAATTTTCGAATAATAAGGTTAGTCATGTAGTGTCTTTATAATACCATGAGTATATTGGGATCTTGCGTTAATGCACGATAGATAGCGTCCAGTTGTTCCTGGCTTTGGACGTTTATTGTGGCGGTGATAGATTCGAATTTTCCGGCGGTGCTCAATTTGGAAACAATAGCGCCTTCCCCGAGATCTGGTACGTGTTGATTCAAAATAGCGATAACAGCACCTTCAAAGGTATCATTTGCGAGTCCCATTATTTTAATGGGAAACGGGCAAGGAAAGTTTATTAATGTCTCTTGCATAAAGATCCCATATTGTGTTCCAGATTGGGCCTGCTTTTCCGTTGCCAACGGAATTCCCGTTGAATTCGGTAACGGGAGAGATCCCACGTCCGGAGCCGGTTACCCACATCTCGTCTGCGTTTAGTAATTCGCGTTCCGATATTTTGGTTTCGCGATAAGGCATTTTATTTTTTTCAGCAAGAGATAAAACACAATCTCGCGTAATACCATTTAAAATCAGGGATGTTTGAGGGGGCGTTATCATAACGCCATGACGTACAATAAAGACATTACTGGTTGTGCCTTCTAATGCATAGCCGGTGTTCATAATAATGCCTTCGTCACAACCCTGATCTTTGGCTTGTTGAAGCATTAAGACATAAGCAATTCTGGCAGTTGTTTTAATATGGCAATTTTTCCAACGCAAGTCTTTGACTGTGATGACTTTGATACCTTTAGATTGTTCTTCTTTTGAGGGGTAAATTTTTGGGTAGCTATACGCGAATAGGGTTGGCGGAATAGCATTCGGAAATTGATGATCACGCATCAAATCTGCACCCCGTGTGACTTGAAGATAGATTAATTGATCTTGCCCGCCATTTTTTTCAACTAAGGTTTCAAGGATCGCTTGTAATGAAGCTTTAGTGTGTGGAAAGGGCAAACGGATGCCAAGAAGACTTTGATTTAAACGATCGATATGTGCTTCCAGGCAAAAGGGTTTTCCATTGTAGACGGGTATTACTTCATAAACACCGTCCCCAAATAAAAACCCGCGATCGAGAGGGGAGATATGGGCATCTTTTAAGGGAACAAAATGACCGTTTAAGTAGGCAACAGAGGATATCATTTAGGTTTAACTTTTTCTACAAGCGATAGAACAGATAAAGCGATGCTATCGTAGAATCGATTGATAAATCCACCGGCTTCAACATCGGCTAATGCAACAACGGGGCGTTCACTAATTGTTTTGTTATCTAATTGGACAGAGAGTGTGCCAAGTGCTGTGCCTTTGTTGGCTGGTGCTTTAATGGCGTTTTCTACCGTAATGGCGGTCTTCAAATGATCATATTGCCCCTGCCCTATTGTGACATAGAGATCTTCCGCAAGGCCTAAATCAACTTCTTTTTCGCGTCCATTCCATACGCGTGTTTTTTTAAGTGGGGTGAGTGCAGGGTAAAGTTTTCGAGATTCATAGAATCGAAAACCATAGGCTAACAATTTATTGGTTTCATCAACACGTGTTGAATGGCTCTTTGTTCCCATCACAACGGCGATTAAGCGCATGCTATCTTTTTTTCCAGAGGCGACAAGACAATATCCGGCAGAATCGGTATGACCTGTTTTGATGCCATCTACTAAATTATTGATCCACAAAAGACGATTGCGGTTTTCTTGTTTGATATTTTTATAGGTAAATTCTTTTTCAGCATACAGTGCATAGCTTTCTGGAAACTCTCGTATTAATGCTTTAGAAAGTATGGCCATATCACGCGCGCTCGTATAGTGATTCGGATCAGGTAAGCCAGTTGAGTTTACAAAATGGGTGTTTACCAGTCCCAGTTGTTTCGCATAATAATTCATCAATTCAGCAAATGCAGATTCAGAACCTGCAATGTGTTCGGCTATGGCAACGGAACTATCATTTCCGGATGCGACAATAATGCCTCGTAAAAGATCAGCGACAGAGACATCGGTGTTTACTTCTACAAACATCCGTGAACCGGGCGATTTCCAAGCTTTCTCGCTAATTTTGACGGTATCGGTCAGTTTTAATTTACCACTTTTGAGAGCATGATCGACAACGTAAACGGTCATCATTTTAGTAAGACTGGCAGGCTCTACACGTTGCTCGACATTTTGTTCCGAAATAACATAATTGCTTAAGGGATCAATCAGTATAAATGATTTAGCTTGCAGTGCGGGCGGGGCAGGAATAACCAAAGTGGGTTGGGGGAGTGCAGCCAGCTCGGCGCAAAGCGCAAAAGGGCACAATAAAAAAGCCAATAAAGCGATTACCCTTGATTTAAATTTAAGTTGCATAACAGTAAACTCCACTGACAAAAATTCCAAGTTCCGTACCTTGTGATTTTAGACTATTACACCTATTCTGTATAGGTTCTTAATAGCGTTTATGGGCTTTCTCCCGTGATTTTACAGACGTTTTATTGGCACAAAAAGCCTGCTGTTTTTTAGGGATTTTACCGCCATGGTCACGTGGATCTATCGATTCAACCTCTACGCGCGCGGTGCCTTTTCCGAGTACCCCGAGTTTGGCCGCGGCGACATAAGAGAGATCAATGAGCCTATTACCATGAAAGGGACCATGATCATTCACTTTAACGACGACCATTTTTCCATTTTCCAAATTTGTGACCCTTACATAGGTAGGAAGGGGCAGGGTAGGATGTGCGGCCGTCATGGCAAACATATTATAGGGTTCGCCGCTAGAGGTTTTACGACCATGAAATTGTGTGCCATACCAAGAAGCGTGTCCACGAGCGCGATAGCCTCGGCTGGTTGGCATAACGCTATATCGCTTTCTTAAAGCAACGTAAGTATTTGTTTTACCATTTTTAAAACGATTGCCCCGCCGGCTTAAAGGTTCGACTTTGGGTATTGCATCAGGGGTTCTTAAAAGATTTCGTGGAATATGTTTAGGCGGTCCATCTTTTTTTTTCTTGACGCGCGAGCTACAACCCGACAGTGTTATTGTGACACAGATCAGTGTAAGAAGAAGCAATCTCCAAAACGCAGTGCGTTTGTATTTAATCATTATTTGTTACCCTTGTCTTAGTGTTCTAATTTTTTGGCTGAGTTGATATATTGCCATGGCATAATGAGTACTCCGATTATATCGCAGAATAACCTTAAAATTATCAAGTCCAAGCCACTCTTCTTTGTCATGATGGGCATTTTTTTCGAGTACAATCAATTTGTCTTTTTGTGAAGGATTGATCTTTCTTTTTAAGCGTGGCGCTGCAATAATTTGTTCATTTTTTTTCCATCCATTTTCTTTCATGTAATTGCCTACACTGCCAATCACGTCCGCCATATCATGGATTAAGTCTCTTTTTCCTGTGCCAGAAAAATCAACAGCATATCGCCTATAACTACTCGGCATAAATTGCGGTGTTCCCATTGCGCCTGCGAAAGATCCGCGGGTTGCAATGGGGTCAAGGGAGCCTTCATTCACCAGCAATAAAAAATGTTCTAATTCGCTACGAAAAAAAGCCGCACGACGTGGGTAGTCAAAGGCTAGTGTTGCTAAAGCTTGCAGCACGGGATAATTACCCGTGATTTTGCCATAGGAAGTTTCGAGTCCTAAGATTGCAACAATAATTTCTGCGGGCACGCCAAATTTTTTTTCAGCCTTTTTTAAGAGGTCTTTATGTTCTGCCCAAAATTGGACGCCTTCTTTGATTCGTTTTTCGGTGACAATAGTATCTCGATATCGATACCAGGGAAGCGCTTCATATTGTTTAGACATCAGACGCAACACTTTGCTTTCTGTTCCAAACTCACTAAAAATTGCGTTTAAGTTTTTTTTGTTAAGACCGTGCTTTTTGTGCATACTTTCAATAAATTGTTGTACCTCTTTTCTATCAGCAAAAGTGGCGGTTTTATTTTTTTTAATCGTTTTATCGGGTAAAGTCGCGGCAAAGGCGGAAACAGAGATTAGAGTGAATATACAAGTAAAGAGAAACACTTGTAAAAATCTAAATCTGTTTGATAACACAGTTACTCTCCTATTCTTATTTTGCCAATAAAGTTCGATGGGTATGAATAGACATCAATATACCAAAACTTGCCATGAGCGTTACAAGGGATGTACCCCCATAACTCACTAAGGGTAGTGGGATCCCAACGACGGGTAATATACCCGTTACCATGCCTATATTAACAAACACATAAACAAATAATGTCATGATGAGACTGCCTGCCAGTAATCGTCCAAACGTATTTTGTGCTTGTACGCTAATATAGATCCCTCGGATGATAATATATAAGTACAAAAGTAGCAAGATGAGACATCCAACCAACCCAAATTCTTCACTAAATACGGCAAATATAAAGTCAGTTGTACGTTCGGGTAAAAATTCTAAATTGGATTGCGTACCATTTAACCAGCCTTTTCCATAAAGACCGCCAGAACCAATGGCAATTTTTGATTGGATAATTTGATATCCGCTGCCTAAAGGATCGCGTTCTGGATCCAGTAACACTAAGATGCGTTGACGTTGGTAATCTCGCATAAAAAACCACAGTGTTGGTAGACACAGTGTGACGAGGCTCGCGAGAGAAAGCAGTATTTTCCAGGAGATCCCCGAAAAAAAGATCACTAATAATCCACTGCTTAAAATCAATAATGCGGTACCCAAATCAGGCTGTTTAGCGATCAGTAACACCGGAACGAGAATTAAGGCTAAAGGAATGAGGAGCATAGAAGCTTTAGGTGGTAAGCTATGATCATTAAAGTATTTTGCGATCATCAGGGGAACAGCCAGTTTCATTAACTCGGCGGGTTGAAAGCGCACAAACCATAAATCGAGCCATCGTTGTCCACCTTTGCTAACATGGCCCATCACCAAAACCGATATCAACATCATTAATGCAATACCATATAACCAAGGCGCAATACCACTAAAAAATCGGGGTGGAATTTGAGCAATCAAGAGCATAATGCCGCAAGCTAGCAGTAGACGTAATCCTTGTTTTTGGATGACATCTATTTCGGGTTTTGCACTATAAAGAATAAGAATGCCTAAAGCGCTCAGCAAGATAATGCCGATGAGCAATGGCCAATCAAGGTGAATTTTAGATATAAAACTGCGTTTACTCCGAAACATTTTCTTCCCCCGAATTTTCCTCGCCACCTACCTCGCTTTCATCATCTTCATCATTATCAATCTCATCTGAAGTTGCAGCAGCGACTTTAGAATGAAAGTAACTATCGAGCACAATACGTGCGACTTCTTTACCTGTTTTTTTATATTTATTTTCAACTAAAACCGCCAACACTATTTCGGGTTTTTCGACAGGGGCGAATGCAATAAACCAGGAATGATCTCTTAAATAGGCTTTAATTTTATTTACTTCGTATTTTTCATGTTGCTTTAAGTTAAAGACTTGGGCAGTACCGGTTTTGCCTGCAACTGTATAGGTCAGCCCATGACTAATGCTACTAGCAGTTCCACCAGGTTGTACAACTTTTTGCATGCCTTTAATAATAATATCCCAATTCGCATCCTGTTTTAAAATGATTGGGGGGATTGCTTTAGGTTTTTGTTTTATAGGCGTTTGGGTTTCATCAACGCCGATAGCCATCGCAAAATGTGGTTCAAAGCCCTGTCCTCGATTTGCAATAATAGCGGCAAACTGCGCCACTTGTAGGGGTGTTGCAAGCAACATGCCCTGACCAATGCCAATATTCAGCGTATCGCCTGGATACCAGTCATCTTTATAGACACGTTTTTTCCAATCCGCACTGGGTACAAGTCCAGAGGCTTCGCCGGTGGTATCAATATTCGTCGTTTTTCCAAGACCAAAACGTGTAAAAATATTATGAAGATGCTTCACGCCTAATTTGTGCGCCAGCGTAAAAAAGTAGGTGTCGCAGCTTTGTGCGATGGCTTTTTCCATATCGACGGTACCATGTCCATGGCGTCTTGCAAAATAAATCCAATCTCGATACATGCGTCCTACACCGTTTAACTTATACCAACCCGGATCAAATATTTGAAACTGTGGGGTAACGGTGCCTAACTCCAGTCCTTGCAATGCCACCATAGGTTTAACCGTTGAGCCGGGTGGGTATTGTCCGCGAATGGCGCGATTAAATAAAGGTCTATCCGGACAGTTTTGTAATGCAGCATAGGTTTGTACATCGATGCCTTGTGTAAAGAGATTGGGATCAAAAGCAGGATTGCTGACAAGTGCGAGCACTTCGCCATTATTTGGATCAATGGCAACAATGGCGCCTTTTAAATCTTTAAGTGCTTCTGTTGCAGCACTTTGTAAATCGTTATCTAAAGATAAATATAAATCCTTTCCCGAGACCGGTGGAATACGATTTAATACGCGAATTGTGCGGCCTTTTGCGTCGGTTTCGATATGTTGATAGCCGGTTGTGCCATGCAGCACGTCTTCGTAGAATTTCTCTACGCCAATTTTTCCGATATTATAAGTGCCGCGATAATTGGCGGTATTAATTTGTGTGAGATCTTTTTCGCTGATAGGCCCTATATAGCCCAAAGCGTGCGCTAAACTTTCTCCAAAGGGGTAATGACGAATTAAGCGTGCAACAATATCGACACCCGGTATACGGTGTTTCTCAACGGAGAATTTGGCAACTTCTTCTTCTGATAATTTGATGCGAATGGGGATGCTTTCATTTCGTCGTTTGTATTTTAATTGTTTATAAAAGTGCTGTCGCTCTGTATCGGTGAGCGGCATAATGTCGTTAATGATTTTTAATGTCTCATCGATGTGAGGGGTTCGTTCAGGTGTTAATTCAAGGCTAAAGGCAGGCATATTTTCGGCGAGTAAAACACCATTGCGATCAAAGATAAGCCCACGGGTTGGGGTAATGGGTACAATGCGTACTTGGTTATTTAAAGAGAGTGTTTTGTACACATCATGTTGAGATATTTGCAAGTAAACTAAGCGAACAATTAACGTTATCAAAACAATAAAAACAAGCACAGCGGCAATGACAGCGCGATTGAGGTAGAGTTGACTTTCTTTAAAGTGGTCTTTCAGGGTATGTATATTTCGCAAAGCATGCACCATCTTCAAACGGAATAAGACGACACCATCATGCCAAAATTGTATGAATTTCTCAATGGCAAGCGAGAAATGTCAGATAGATGCCTGTATTTATGATAAGGAATGTGCACGAAATAAATTTAACTTTTATTGCTCGCGCAACTCGCTGCGCTCAAACATTGGCTCGCTCAAAAGTTAAAGTTATTTCGTGCACATTCCTAAGAGAAAATAAGCTGGCATTTGTTCCTTTGTTTTCAGGCCACTTGTCCTGCCGCCCAGCCAGAAGACCATGCCCATTGAAAATTAAACCCACCCAACCAACCGCTGACATCCACAACTTCACCAATGAAATATAATCCAGGAACATTTTTGGATTCCATGGTTTTAGAAGAAAGCGCATTGCAATCCACACCACCCAGCGTGACTTCCGCGGTACGGTAACCTTCTGTTGCGTTGGGTTTTAGCGACCAGGCACAAAAGTGTTTTACTACAGCTTCCAGATCTCTTAAAGACAATGTTTGCAATGTCTTGTTGACCAGTTCTGAATCTAAAAAAGACTCCACAACGCGTTTAGGTAGATATTCGCCCATGACGGTATGGAGCTGCTTTTTAGGATTTTCTTGTTGCGCTTTTTTCAAGCTTAACAGCAGGTCGATTTCTGGTAACAGGTTAATAACCACAGCTTCGCCAGGCTGCCAATACGATGAGATTTGTAAGATAGCGGGGCCACTTAAACCGCGATGGGTAAATAGTATATTTTCAGAAAAGCACTTTTGTGCGACACGGACAGTGCATTTTACAGAAATGCCAGAAAGCAGCGCATACTTTTCTTTGTCTAGCGGGTGCAGGGTAAAAGGCACTAAGCCAGCACGTGTTGGCCAAATTTTAATATTAAATTGTTCTGCTATTTTATAGCCAAAAGGGCTTGCACCTAAAGTGGGCACAGACAATCCACCGGTTGCAACGACTAAGGATTGACATTGGATCTCTTCCTGAATATCCGAATGGCACTGTATCTTAAAACCCTGTTCGGCTTGCTGTTCTATTTTATGCACGGCTGCATTTAAGCGAATATCAACATGCGCCTCTCTACATTCCTGTAATAGCATATTTAAAATTTCTTGTGATTTATTGTCACAAAAAAGTTGTCCTAATGTTTTCTGGTGAAATTTAATCTGATGTTTTTTAACCAAGCGGATAAAATCTTGAGAGGTGTATCGACTCAGTGCAGATTTACAAAAATGCGGATTATGTGAAATATAATTTTCTGGAATAATGTTGAGATTCGTGAAGTTGCATCTGCCACCGCCGGACATCAGAATTTTCTTGCCAGGTTTGTTTGCATGGTCTAGCACTAAAACAGATCTGTGTCGTTTTCCCGCTTCAATGGCGCACATTAATCCTGCGGCACCTGCACCTATAATAATGACATCCCAGTTTTTCATCAAAACGCATTTGTCCTTTCATGCTAATTAACTTTCAGTGATATAATGTCCATTCGGCCACGGGCAAAACTTCTATTGTGCCTGAATCTATAAGTATTGTTTCTCTATGTTCGAGGGTAATTAGCATAGATTTTTTTAGTTTTAATTCCTGCATTGCCTGTTCGAGTGCTTGAATTTCTCTTGAACGGGTTTTTTGATCATTTAAATTAAGCGCAACTTGATATAGCATTCGTTGACCATCAGATGACGTTGTGATGAAATCCACTTCAGCATTATGCGCTGTTCGATAATATTCAATGGTCAAGTTTTGTCGACGTAGATTTAAAAATACAAAATTTTCAAGGTGTTTTCCCCAGTCGGAATGTGGGTCATGTGAAAATGCCGTGATCAAACCATTGTCGACGATATATATTTTTTTTGGATTGGTACGTTGAATGCGTTCTGAACGATTAAAGATGGAGATAGGATAGACTAGATAAGCATCCGCAAGGTATTCTAAAAAGTTATATAAATCATTTTTGGTACAACTCAAGCCCTGAGACTTTAAATCGTTGTAAAATTTATTGACGCTAAACAAGCTTGCAGGAGAAGTTAAAAGTGTTCTGATTAACGCTCGCAAGGCTTGTATATTAGAAATTTGATATCTCTCAATAACATCACGAAGCGTAACCACATCGACATAACCTTGAAGTATACGCGTTCTATATTCTTGATCTAAATCAAGCACTTCTGGGAAGCCACCCCGAAGTAAATATTGTCGAATTCGGTTATTAATGAAAGCTCGTGTTTTTGAACCTGGTTTAAACGAGGTATTGATATTGAGGCTTGGATTTTCATAAGAGATGGCTTCTTTAAAACTATAAGGGAAGATTTCTGTGCTGATAGTGCGACCTCGGAGAGCCGTTGCGATTTCTTTACTCAATAATTTGGCCGAGGAACCCGTTAAGATGATGTGTACATTTTCTGTGTCCAATAACCGACGAACAAATTTATCCCAGCCTTCAATATTTTGTATCTCATCAAACACAAAATAACATTTAGTGTTTTTATGCTCCGGGTAAAGCCGATAGAAGATATCAGGAATTTTATGCAGGTCTTTGGCGGTTAAAGGCAATAAACGTTCATCTTCAAAATTGATATATAATATCTTGTCCTTAGAAACATCCTTATTGATTAGATGATTTTGTAACATTTGATAAACAAAATAGGTTTTCCCAGCACGTCGGATTCCAATGACCGTATCGATCTTACTCTCGATCCAAGGCAATTCCTGCTCCAGCCTGGGACGGATTATGGGGAACGAGCGCTCCCTAAAATCTACAATAATTTGTTCAATAATATCATCCATATCATCATGTTATCTCTTTTTAGAATAAAGATCAAATATTTTCTTTGTTTTTAAAAAAGAAACAAATTATAAAACTTTCTTTTTTTAAAATAAAGTGTTTAAAAACACAGTATTTCATTTTTATGAAAAAGAATGTGCACTGATCCATACCCAGGAAATGGCGAGCAGTTTTGGGCCTGTAAATAGCATTTTGGCTATTTACAGGTCTAAAAAACATCGGTAAAATGGTCCTATAAATAGCGTTTTAGCCATTTATAGGACCAAATATGGAGGTAAGTATGTCCCTATTTATAGGAAGAGACAAAGAACTGGCAATACTTAAGGATCACACACATAAAGTAGTCGCCAGCCTTATAGTTATTAGGGGTAGACGACGTATTGGCAAGAGTCGTTTGATAGAGGAATTCTGCAAGCCATTCCCGTCATACAAATTCATGGGTCTAGCACCTACCCCGGACACAACAAATCAAGATCAAATAAATGAATTTTTACGTCAACTTTGTCAACAGTTTGGTTTGCCGGAGTTAAGCTTTAAAGATTGGGGCAATGTATTTTCATTTTTGGCCAAACAATTACCAGCAGGCAGAGTAATCCTTGTATTTGATGAAATTTCATGGATGGGATCCAAAGATTCAAATTTTTCTGGCAAACTAAAAACCATTTGGGATACTCATTTTAAAAAGAATGATGAACTAATCTTAATAATATGCGGGTCTGTTTCAGCATGGATTGAGGAAAATATAATAAACAACACGGGTTATGTTGGCCGAATATCATGTACTATTAATCTCGAAGAACTACAGCTCAACTACTGTAACCAATTTTTTAGAAATTACAGAGATAATATTTCAGCTTATGAAAAATTTAAATTATTGGCTGTTACAGGAGGGGTTCCTAGATATCTGGAAGAAATACGTCCGGAGCTTACTGCAGAGCAAAATTTGAAAAAAATATGTTTTACAAAAGGTGCATTTTTATTCGACGAATTTGATCGCATATTTTCGGACATATTTTTAAAACATAGTGATGTATATAAGAAAACAGTCATAGCATTGATAGAGGCTAAATTGAGTCCTTCGGAATTAGCAAGTGCAATCGGTACAGAGCTAGGTAATAAAATATCTAAATATTTTAATGAGCTAGATCTTGCAGGGTTTTTATCTAGATATTACACTTGGGATATAAAAACTGGTTGCGTATCAAAGCTAAGCCGATATAGCATTCGGGATAATTATATTCGTTTTTATTTAAAATATATCTTGCCTAATCGACATAAAATAGAAACGGGTTCCTTCGATGATAAATCATTGTCAAATTTGACAGGGTGGACAAGTATTATGGGGCTGCAATTCGAAAATCTAGTTTTGAATAATAGAAAAAAAATTTGGGAAATTCTAGAAATAAAAGCCGATGAAATTATTTGGGATAATCCGTTTTTTCAACGACGCACTTCTAAAATGCCTGGTTGTCAAATTGATTATATGATCCAAGTTAAATCTAGGAATTTATACATTTGTGAGATAAAATTTTTAACCAAAGAGATTAAAAAAGATATCATACCTGAGGTTAATGAAAAAATTAACAGGTTAAAAAAACCTAAGGGTTATTCGTGCCGTTCAATATTAATCCATGTTAACGGTGTGAATGAATCAGTATTCGAACAAGATTATTTCGCTAAAATTATCGACTTCGGGGAATTGTTGAGTTAATATGTGTGTTATGATATCTATAAGGGGATGCAGTGAATGAACTTTCAATATTCAACATTCATGAATATTTTTCGTGCCATAGCGGTAATTATTTTTGTCATGCTGGGTTTTTGTAATTCTGCAGAAGCGCGTTGGGCAACCCCGGATGATTTAGATATCATCACGGAATCCTATGATCGAAGCTTACAGATCAATAAAGATGGCACTTATGTAGAAACGATCGATTTGACGCTGGTTGCGACCAAAGAGAGTGGAAAAGATAGATTGGTTTCTTTTCCCTTGGTTTATAATGCACAGAGTTCTAAATTAGTCGTGTTAGAAGCTAAAACCATTTCCAATGGTATTGAATATCCGGTTGATCTTAAAAACATAGAAGACAAACCACTGGCCAGTAGTCCACAAGGTTTTGATCAAAATCGACAATTATTAATTGCTTTTCCAGAAATGGCCTTAAATGCAAAAATTTTTATAAAATATCAAACCACGGTTACAGATGTCCCTGTGCCAGGTTTCTTTTCAACGCAATATATTTATGGTGCCGATGCTTACGAGAAAAATAGCAAGGTACATGTTAGCTCCGAGATCCCGTTTTTTGTAGAAGTGAATGATCCTGAAAAAGTTCTCACTATTACAGAAAAACAGCCTAATAAACAATATGAAATGGATATTATCTTAACAAAACCGATTATTAAAGTCGCTATCGATGAACAAAATATGTCGCTTGATGGAAAGTTACTCCCCTGGGTGACTATTTCCACGTTGGATCAATGGTCCAAATTAGGGTCAACGTTGGTTCCACA
Source organism: Pseudomonadota bacterium (assembly GCA_052034335.1). Taxonomy (GTDB): domain Bacteria; phylum Pseudomonadota; class Gammaproteobacteria; order UBA6186; family Azoamicaceae; genus CADEGZ01. The sequence continues at coordinate 16,045 of JBPOIR010000118.1, forward strand.
ATACGAAGAGAAAATAAATCAAACATTACCTCCACTTTTCGAAATAATTGCCAGTGAGGCCGAAAAAAAGCCAACGACTATCGAAAAAATTAATACAGTAACATCAAAATTATCAGAAACGATTACCTATATGGGGGATTGGCGTACAATTAAGGGTGCCTATATCCCTAGACCTTTAGCAGAGATTGTTAAAACAAAAATTGGGGATTGCAAAGATTTTTCTGCAGCAACGGTGGCAATCTTAAGACGTTTAGGCATTGCATCCAATGTGGCTTTGGTTTATCGCGCTTGGGAGCCAAGTCGATCTCCAAATCATCTTCCAACTTTAAATCAGTTTAACCATGCTTTTGTGATGGTTGAAGATAAGGGTAAGACACTTTGGATAGATCCGACCAATTTTAGTAGCTATGCACAAGGCATTTATCCCGATGTTGCCAATCGGGATGCTTTAGTGCTTAAGCCTTTGGCGCCTAGTCTTTTGCATACACAAGCACTCGATCTCAAAGATTCAAGCATGACACTTTTAGAAAAAATTGCTATGTCAAAAGAAGAATTTGATACTGCTAAAGTAGAGGGTGAATTGTCGCTTTCGGGCACGGTTGTATTGCCATTGATAGGTGCTGACTTGAGGTTTTCTAAGGAAATCATTAGTCGTGCGATTATTAACACGGTAGCCAACGAAAGTCGTGTTGTTAATTGGCATGTAGGTGATTATAATTTAGCATCGCGCATTGTCGATAGCGTAAAGTTTAATTTTGATTTAACAGAAAAGCATACGCGATTAAAAACGACCGCAGGTAATGCATTTTTACTACCTGTTTCTAACCAAGTGACAATACTCTTAACTAAGACCAAAGATCGCGTGACAGACTTATTATTTTATGATCCAGCAGTTTATCATACACGCATTCTATTGCCTCAAACATTGCTGGTTGGTTCTGAATCTGCTTGTCGTGTGGATAGTCCATGGTTTACAGGTACACGAAATGTTTCCAATACCCCAAATGGGATTGAGGTGACAGACGATTTGATTGTTAAGAAAAATAAAATTTTAAATGTAGAATTAAAATCAGATGAATATGCAAAATTCCAAGGAGAAGTATTTAGTTGTTTTGGGAATACCGCTTTAGTGTATAAACATTTGGAGCCTATGGCCACCAACAATTAAGACAAATGTCGTCAATAAATAAATTGACATGTTCTAAGGTTGCAGAGTCTGGTATTGGGGTTGGGTTTCCTTCTAAGAGCTTAACAGTATAAGTCAAGGTTCTTTTTTTAGCATCGTATACAGGGTCAAGTAATTGAACAAAAAAGTTTAGGTGTTGTGCAGATCCTGAATCTTCTACAGATGCATTGATAGCAGCATTAGGCGGATTCTTTGTAAATCCATTTGGATCTGAATTTTTCCAAAGGTTCAAAAGTTCCTCTAACGTAATTAATTCAACTTTTCTAATGGGTCTTTGTGTAAATGCCGTAGCATAAGGAGATACATCATGTAAAGTTAATTTAAAAGTGCCTGGTTTAGAAACACCATTTTTTTCAATGACGGCTTTAGGACTAGATTGAATAATTAAATAAAATTCTTTTTGTTGCTCTTGGTTTTTCGTCATATTTTTACTTTGTATGCTTTGTTCTTCATTTGTCGATTTTGATAAGGTACTCGTTGCAGTTGCTGTCATCGGGCTCAGAGATAACGATAACAGTGTTAGTAGGGATACCCCCACTGTTTTTTTGATGTTTTTAAGCCTTAAGCCGAATTCTCTTTTTTTAAGTATCATAACGCTTCTCCTTGGTTCTATGCATTAAAGTTAATTAAATCAAAACTAATTTTCTGTTCAATAATTTGAAGTATAGACAAAAATAGGGCAGCAGGGTGTGCTTAATGTTTTATAAATTGCAAAAGAAGCTTATAAATGTTCACAGGCTGTGATTTAAGCCAGTTTTATTTGTTATGATACAACACAACAACGCGTTCGTTTACCTTTATTATTGAGGCTATTGTCGAGCTTGCTGGCGTGTAGATGCCGATCGTACATGTTCAATATTCTCATTCCTTCTTGGTGTGTCCCAGAGTTTAGAGGTGCTTCAAGAGCTTCGTCTAACCTTTTAAATTCTTGAAGACTAAGCAGAGGAACGTTTGAATCTGGTAAAGTGTCGGCTTTAGAAATTTTTAGGACAATCACTTCTGGATTTCCCTCGTAGAATTCACGAAAACTCCTCCCAAACCGCGCCATCACTGCCGTAGAGGCAGACAGCAATATTGGGAAAAAAACTCTTCTAAAGTTGGTTTGCTCTATTGGTAAATTATCAGAACCAGAGAAATACAAATCAATGATTAACTTCATTCCTAATGCAATGGTAAATCCATAGAGAGCAGCGGTATTAAGCGTTTCGCTGATATTGCCACCAACAGCGTCTCTTTTAGAAGCACATATTGGTGCAACTCGGGTAAAAGCAAAAACAAGGGCAGGAATTGCAGAAAAGCATTCAAAAAGCCATTTGTCTAAGTCGGAAGAAAAACCGGGTGTTTCAAATTTACTGACTATTTTGATGATATCGGTGCGGATAATCTGATACAGTCCCCAATGAATAGTAGAATAATTGATGAAATCAAAAGCACGTCTTACACCCTTAGAACAATAACGCTTCTTAAAATTAGGGGAAATAGAATTATATGTCAAAGAGAGTAGTGCTAAAGCCATAGGAATAGAAGCGACGCGTGTTAAAAATCTTTCAAGATCCATACCTCCGGACCTGCTTTCTGCTGGCAACAGTGTCGTATGTACTAAAATGGCAATTTCTAAGCACTTGCTTAAAACGACAGCACTTGCTGATAAAGCTTCTAATGTTCTAAATAGCGTATTAACTAAAGTTTTTGGATTTCTTAAGGCGTAAACGCCGCCAGAAAATCCGAGTAATCCTAAGAACGGTTCAAACCACATAACAGTAGAAACATCTTTAAAAGTATCATTTACCCGTAAAATTTGTAATACAACCGCAATGGGCACTTGTGAAAGTAATAATGCTTTTACAAGTGGGTTGGCGTTCAATAATGCAGACAAAGTTTCACGATCACGAGGATTACAACAACGCCGCTTGCCTGTTGCATACTTTAGATGCAGAAGCGCAAATTTATCCCCTTCTTGAGCCGTAATATCCAAGGTGTGTAACAAGCTTTCTTTGGGGGCCAGTACTATTTTGTCGGCAGGATTTTTGGAAGACATGAGCTTTAGAAATGGCTTTAGTTCGGCGGGATTGTTCAGTATTTGAGTAATTTTCGGACTAATTGCTTGTATTGCTTTATGTACTAATGAGGCTTCGAGAACATCATCAAAATCGTTCTTCTGAAATATTTTCAGATGGACAGCAAGAAAATATTGATGGAATATAAAATTGTCGTTTCCTATTGTTTTTATTGGAGCTATATCTTCAGATTCATCTTGTTCATCTATTTTAACCAGGGGGGGCGTTGTAGTCTGTATTTGAATTATTTCTATAAATTCATTGGATATTGTATCTTTATTTAAAATCTGAATTCCTGTTTCATCGCTTACAGTTTTAAGTGCTGTTGTCAACGTTTCAAAAGCTGTTTTTATATGAGTAGCGTGTTTTGCAATGAAGGTTTGATTTTTCCCCTGTTGACTACGTTTGAGGCTCTTTTGTTCTAATGATTCTAATCGTTTCATAAATGGTTCAATTCTATCCACTATTAACTTAGGGTGGTTTAGAATAAAATGAGCATTTTGTATAATTTCAAAGGGAAAAGGTCTAAGAAAAAACAACTTAATCAAGTTAAAAAATTCTGTATTGTTCTTCGATGCTAAATCTTGAAAGATAGCTTCGAATTGTTGTTGGGTATTTTCCTGCAGTTCCTCATAAGCACTAACGTTCGTTTGAAATATCGCTAAAATATACGCCAGCCTTTGCGATTCAATAGCGGATGGATCAATAGAGTGAGTTTTCAATCCTTCCGCAAGATTGCGTAGCTTGGTTTGAAATAAACGCTGTAGCATGACTTCCTGATAGAGTTTTAGTAAGCTTGATATAAAAAAGGTTCCCAAAACTTGTTGTGTTTGTGCTATGGTAAGATCTCCACCTTCGAGCTTTGGCTCAAAAAGGCAGGCCATGTCATTAAAAAAATCTTTGCCAACAAATCGCTCAGCGTCATTTATACTTAAAAAGGTGCTCAATTCTCTTCGCCATGACCCATCAAATGCCGACATCCCTGGACAATAGTCTAAAATTCCCTGACAAGAATTAAGGAAATGTTGCAAAAGCGTTGTTAATTGTTGTTTCCCGCGTTCTTCTAATACCGCTTCAACCACTTTAAAGAAAACAAGAGAATATCCGGTTAATTCAATGCCTGGCTTTTCTTTTTCATATTGCTCTTCAAAGTCGTCTGCTTCCTTCATTGCTAAGAATTCGTTAACATCTTTGAACTCAAACATAATTCCTCCTTTTCCTATGTAAAAATTTTGATCATCTTAACAATAATTTTATGTACCGCCTTTTTGCCAATTAACCGAAGCGATTAACGGAGCGTATAAGTCTTCTTCGAGCGAGATAGAGATGGATTTTACTTCTTCTTCAGTGGGTGGCTGTTCTTGAAAAATAATTTTCTCGATATATGTAATAAGCGCTTATGGGGTTTGTTCTGCACCGGCCCCCATTACAAACACAGCGGCTGTTGCTAAACTATCTAAGATATTCATCTGAGTGCAACGCAGCAGATGACCGTAAATATCGGGTTTGCCAATGTAGTTGTAGAGTGGTTGAAATCCACACCAACC
>JBPOIR010000007.1:0-41728 GCA_052034335.1 Pseudomonadota bacterium
AAATTAATTATGCAAGCGCGGAGGATTTATCAACTTTATTAAAAGATAAAACAAACTCATTAATGACATCACGTGGTACAGTGTCTGTTGATAAGCGAACCAATACCTTGTTAATACAAGATATTCCTGCCCGGTTGGATGACATTAAAGCCTTGTTAAAAAAATTGGATATTGCCGTCCGGCAAGTAGAAATCTCAACTCAAATTGTTACAGCGGATAATACACTCGCAAGTACCTTAGGCTTGCGGTTTGGCGGTGGTGCTAATGCGGGGATTGGTCATCGTCGCTTGGGTGTGGGCAGTAACGTAGATAGAGCAAGAGCCATTGGTGATTTTACAAATGCAAATGGGCAACCCGGGATGCCACCTTCTGCTGCGGTGATTAAAAATACTACAGGAAATCTTGCAGCAGCAACGGCAGGGCCAACGGTGAATAATTCAGAAGGCTTGTTTAGCGATTTAGGGGCAACGACGCTTGGGGGGGCACCAACAGCAACTATAGGCTTCGCTTTAGCAAAATTGCCGAATGGCACATTGTTGGATTTAGAGTTACAAGCCATGGAATATGAAAGCACAAGCAAAACGGTTGCTAGACCCAATTTAGTGACGATGGATCAAAATAAAGCCACGATGGAAAAGGGGGTTGAAATTCCGTACTTGGAAAGCACCTCAAGTGGTGCTGCCAGTATTTCCTTTAAAACAGCAGCACTTAAATTAGAAGTAACGCCGCATATTACGCCAGATGATAAGATTACATTAGATTTGGATATTTCAAATGATACGCGAGGTGATCCAGTGACAACATCAACGACACCAAGTGCAACCGGTGGTACGCCCACTACAAATAGTATTCCCTCGATTAATACGAATCACTTAACAACCAAGGTGTTGGTTGATAATGGCGAAACTGTGGCGCTAGGTGGCGTATTGCAGGTGGTTGACCAAAAAACAATTTCTAAAGTACCCTTTTTTGGGGATTTGCCGATTATCGGCGGCTTATTTAGAAACAAATTTGTGCAGCATCAGCCGACAGAGCTGATCATTTTTCTAACACCCAGAATCATTAATCCGTTGCTTAAAGATCAACGTTCGAGATCATCGGATTATCAAAGCACAAAAGATAGCAGTTGTTGTGCCTCTCCGCCTAAAAGTGCATGTAAAGATCGCTGATACGCTTTGTTATATTGTAGTCGCCAAATATGTGTTGATAGCACATATTTAGTGATTATAATATAAGCACAGATGAAAAATTTACCTAATCCAATCAAAATTTAACTGCTCATAGCCGGGTTTACAGTTTAAAAATTTACAAAAACTGACTTTATAGCCAGCTTTTAAAAGGGTCTGCTCTGACTGTTTTGTCATGATATAATCTCTGTTTTATAAAGTAGGATGGGATTTTAGGTGGCAGAAAGTGAACATCGGCTGATTCGAGCATTATTTCGACAACCCGTCGATCGTACCCCTGTGTGGATCATGCGGCAAGCAGGGCGCTACCTGCCCGAGTATCTTGAAGTTCGAAAAAAGGCTAAAGATTTTTTAACTCTGTGTAAAACACCCGAACTCGCTTGTCAGGTTACTTTGCAACCTCTCTCTCGCTTTCCTTTAGATGCGGCAATTATTTTTTCGGATATCCTGACTATTCCCGATGCTTTTAATATGGGTTTATATTTTGCAGAAGGGGAAGGCCCGCGTTTTTTAAAACCGATTTGTAACGCTGCCGATATTGTAAAATTACCAGATCTGGATCCCGAAATTGAATTACGGTATGTGATGGATGCCATTCGAATGGCAAAACGCGAATTGAATAACAAAGTACCATTGATCGGATTTGCGGGCAGTCCTTGGACGATTGCAACGTATATGATCGAAGGGCAATCTTCAAAAAGTTTTTCAAAAATTAAAAAAATGTTGTATAGCGAACCAAAATTATTGCATCAATTGCTCTCAAAATTAAGCACTAACATTACACGGTATATTAATGCGCAAATTATGGCGGGTGCCGATGCAGTGATGCTCTTTGATACGTGGGGTGGCATTTTGTCGTACGAAAATTATCTAGAATTTTCTTTGCAGTATATGGAAGATATTGTAAAAAATACGCTGCGTGTCAATGGAGATAAAAAAGTACCCATTATTTTATTTACTAAAAACAGTGGGCAAGCGTTAGAAGCGATAGCGGCTACGGGGTGTGATGCATTGGGTATAGACTGGACAACCTCATTAAGTCGAGCGCGTCATTTGGTTGGGATGAAAGTTGCGTTGCAAGGGAACCTTGATCCCGCTGTTTTATATGCAGAACCGGATTGTATTCAAAAAGAAGTGAATCGGGTATTGGCGGAATATGGTAGTGGTTCTGGGCATGTTTTTAATTTGGGGCATGGTATTAATCCGGATACAGATCCCGAAAAGCTTGCAACAATGATTAACGCCGTCCACACTGAGAGTACGCAGTACCATAAGAGCTCTCCAGAAAAACTTCTTGGCAAGGGAGCGCTTGTTTGAGTCCTAGGAATGTGAGATGAAAACGAGAGTTATTTTTCCGGGAACTTTTGATCCGATGACCAACGGACATCGAGATCTTATTGAACGTGCAGCCAGATTATTTGGAACGGTTATTGTAGGTATTGCAGAAAATAAACGAAAATCGCCTTTTTTTTCCTTGAGCGAACGAGTTAGCATGGCAGAAACAATTTTATCGCATCTTAATAATGTCGAAGTGTGTGGTTTTGGTACATTATTGATGGATTTTGCTAAAAAAAATGGGGCAACGGCAATTATTCGGGGCTTGCGGGTGGTGTCTGATTTTGAGTATGAGTTTCAATTAGCCAATATGAATAGACGCTTAGATGCAGATATTGAGACCTTGTTTTTAACCCCTGCTGAACAATATTCTTATATTTCTTCCAGTCTGGTGCGAGAGATTGCCTCCTTGGGGGGCGATGTATCTTATTTTGTGCATGAAACGGTTTCAGATGCGCTTAAGGCGCGTTTTAAAGCACATAGTTAGAGGTTGTTGGTATATGGCATTGATGATAACAGCAGAATGTATTAATTGTGATGTTTGCGAACCCGCTTGCCCAAATCAAGCGATCTCAGCGGGCGCAGAGTATTATTTGATTGATCCGAATCTTTGTACAGAGTGTGTGGGTCATTTTGGTGAGCCACAATGTAGACTCGTTTGTCCTGTCGATTGCATTCCCAACAATCCAGATCACATTGAAACAGAAGCGGATTTGTTGGCTAAATTTAATCGTTTGACACTTCTGTCGTAGTGTATTTTCCGAGTACCATTAAAACGGTTTTGTTCGCCTGTTCCATGGCAGAGCTAATTTTTTCTTGCGCTGCCTTTCTCGCACTTTCTTCAATCATTTGTAACCTTTCTGCATCTTTTCGTAGAGATTTTTCAGATTCAAGCATGATTTCAAGTTCAGTAGTTCTTGTGACAAGTTTGTTATACATTTCTTTCATGCTTGCCTTTTCTTGTTCTAGGCCGAGTTGTTGATCTAATAGATTTTCTACTTTTTTCGTCAGGCTTAAGCGCAAGTTTTTTTCGTCATTTAGCACCAGCTCCAGCTCATTTGTTCGCATCAGCGTTGTGTTGAATTTTTCTTCAATGCTTTGTTTCTCTTGTTGTAGCTGTTCTTGTTGTTTTGTTAAAATAGCCAATGTTTTTTCTAGGTTTGTAGAAATTGATTTTTCAGAGTCAAGTTTAACTTCAAGTTGGCTTGTATGGAGGAGCGTTGTATTGTGTTTTTCTTCAATGAATGCTTTTTCCATTTCGAGATGTTGTTTTTTGGAAATCAGTTCAGAGACTTTATAGTTGGCTGCATTTTTTTCATCCGTCTCTTTTTGTTTGGCATGTTCCAGGTCGTAGATCTGTTCCATGAGTATTTTATTTTTCTCTACCAGAGTTTTTTTGACGGTCATTTCCGACGCCATTAAAATTTCAATTTTGTGTGCTTGCTCAAGTGCATTATCCTGTTGTTCTTGGTTTTTTGCTTTTTCTATCTCCAACGCGCTAATTTTTTCTGCCAGTTCAAGGACTTTGTTTTCAAAAAGCTTTTTGTTGATTTCTGCTTTTCTCAGTGTCGACCCGCTCAATTTTTCTTCAAGGATCATCCGTAATCGCCGCTCATTACTTACAATAGATTGTAAAATTTTCGATTTGCCAAGCGTGTCTGTAAACAGTGTTGTTAATTCGGCCTTTTCGTTTTTAAGTGCTACGTATTTTTCGGTTAATTCTTGAGTTTGTAGATTTAGAGACTCCATGCATTTTATAGCGTTGCTTTCTGTTTTTTGGGCCGTATTTAATTTCGATAGGCTTTCAAATAATTGTTGTTTAAGTTCAATGTTAGCAATATCCATCGACGCAATTTTTTCATCCAGTTGCCTGATATGTAGGCGTAACTCATTGATTACAGATTCATATTGAGATTTTTGATCAGTGGCATTTTGAATAATAGTCGCCAAGTTGTTTTCTATTGCAGCTTTTTGGGTTTCAAGTTTGCGAGTGGCTTCCTCGGATTTTTGAAGCAATTGCTGCGCTTCAATTTTTGCTTTTTCATGACAGTACATTTTTTCTTCTGCTTCGGAAATTTTGAGCTCTGCCTCACATTGAATTTTAAGTGTTTGTTCTTTATGTTCGTTTTGAAGAGTATTTATACGGTCTTCGAGAGTGTGTTCAATGTTTTTTTGTCTTTCTATAGAGCCACGTAAATTATCCAGAATGGTTTTTTCTGCTTCTAGACGAATATGATGCTCTTTTTCAGAAAGAAAGTTTAGCGTTTCGCTTAGTTTTTCTTCAGCAATCCGTCTGAGTTCGATTTCTCGTGCGATTGTGTTTTCGTTATCTTCTATAGCATGCAGGACATTTTTAATTTCTGTTTCCAAAGATTTCTTAAGGGATTCTTCTTTGATTTTTAATTGTTGTTCGATTTCAAGCTGCTGCTTGGTCTTTTGTAGCGCTGCTTCAGTGAGGTTGAGTTGTTGTATCGCATTTAAGGCTTTTTCTTCAGCGATTGTTCTGGCGAGCGCTTCTTTTTTTAGAGACAATTCTATTTTCTCCGCATGTTCTAAAGCACTTGCGATTTTTAAGTTAGTAGATAGAGTTTGGATTTCCTGTTCTTTGGATTTAAGTTCATCCATGAGCGCAGTTGATTTTTGACTCAGTGCTGGCTCATAAGGTATTCGCGGAGCGTTTGGAAATGAAAATCCACCGATCAATAAACGATCATTATCAAAACGATTTAATTCGCTATCACGCTCAAATAATATTTTGGTTTCTTCTTGGGCTTGGACTGCGGTGTTCCAAGGTCGGTGGTTTTGCTTTTTAAATACGATTTTATTGCTGGCTAAATCCAAAGAATCCATTCTTTGCATTGTAAACTCCCTTGCTGGAACTTTTGAAAGGCTATTTTAAAAGTGTAAGACGCAATAGAGGTATTATCAACTTGAGATACTGAAAAGCCACGTTAAGTTTCTTAGCTAGCAAGTGATCGTTGCAGTCGTGCTCTTTTGGTATACCATCCAATCCATAAATAAATTAACGGCAGACAAAACGGAAAGACGAATTGGAGGGTTGTTTTGGTGAAAGCACTTTGGGTGAAGGATAAATCGACTACGGGTTTTGTTGTTGTATTTAATAAGAAATTAGCGCCCATTAACCAATTAAAAAGGTTGTTTGCCAACTGTAAATTGCCATAGTTATGGATGCTAGCATTGCTCAAGAAATGCGCGTTCCCAATAGCCACAATGCGCTGATTGTTTTTTTCGAGCGCAATGCCAATCGTAAAAGGGCCTGTTGGAGTTTGCTGTGCTTTTTTTGTTGGATCGACTTCTAGTGTTGTAGAAGCATTGGTTACCAGCAGAGGAGATGTTTGCCAACCCAGCTTTGAGGCGGCTTCATATTGCAAAGGTCGTGCCCATGGAAAAACCGTTAAGATATTCAGCTGCTCTGTTACTGTGTGCGCTGGGTATTGTGTCATAATGCTAATCGCCGGATGAGGGGTTCCCATTGCATGCGATTTTTGATCCAAAATGGTTCCAGGTTGCCAGGTAATGCCGAGATACTTCGCGAGTTTATCTAAATGGGGTGTCGCATTTGGATTAACCAGCCATAACAAGTTTCCGCCTTGGTTGACATAATTTAAAATTTGATTGGTTTCTTGTGGTAAAAAGGCAATCTTTGGGTCGGCGATGACGAGCATTTTGGTATTGCCTGGGATATGACCTATTTCACCCAAATTCAATGACGCAATATTGATGCCTGTGGTTTTGAGTTCAGCGGTTAATTGGCTCAAGTCTTGATTTGCGTTGCTCAAGGGGTCGCGTTCGCCATGACCCGATAAAAAGACCACCCAGTCTTCTTTAGCGCGGATGATGTGTTGTACCAGGTTGCTAAACGCCTGTTCGTTCCATTTTGAAGGATTAATATCAATGGCTTTTTTGCGATCATCATAAGTCAGCAGCAAGTTGTTATTGGTTTCTAATCTTAATCGGGTTTTGTCTAACGTGTTTAGTGGTTCATGATGTAAATGAAGCACAATATGGGCATTTTCTTTTTGAAACAAAGAGAGTATGGTTTTGACGTGCTCAATGATATTTTGTTGCGTAGAATAAAGTTCAACTTTGAGCGGTTTATTTAAGGTGGATAATAATGTGCGATTAGATTCACTTAGGCTATTCATTTTGTTTGCAGTCACATCTAAAGTCAATGGGAACTGATAGGCAATGGTGGATATTAAAAAGAGACAAAAAATTAAAGAAGTGCTTTTAAAATGGGTGTTGCTTCTCATGATTTTTGCCTAAAATAAGGTTCTTTGTCTAAACGGAGCATGCTGAAATACAAGAAAATAAAAGAAACTAAGGCATAGTAGAGAATGTCTTCTGTGTTGACAATGCCAGACAAAAAGTTTTTGCAGTGATAGAGCAATGCGAGTTTTGTCACCCAGCTAAAGGTGGGGGAAAGAAAATGTGTTACCCATTCTAGCAGCGTTAATAAAAGCAGTGTGATAAAAATCAAGAATGACGCGATCAACGGTTCTTTAGAGAGGCTGGCGACAAATAGCGCTATGCTTAAGTTGGCGCTCAAAAGCAATATTAACCCAAAAGAGCCTGATATAAATTGCCCGAAATCTAAACTATCTTCGACGGCAATTAATAAAGGCATTAAGAGTACGGGAAGCAGCAAAAAAAGCTGAGCTACAAAAATGCCGGCAAACTTGCCTAAAATAATTTTTGTGACCGACAGGGGGGCGCTTAAATAGATTTCTAAAGTGCGAGATTTTCTTTCTTGGGTAAGACAATTCGTCGCAAGGAGTGGGGTGATAAAGAAAAAAAAGAGTGCTGTCCATGCGAATAAAGGGTGAATGACTTCTTCTGTTATTCCAAGCGGCAGGTGATTTTCAATTAAAAGATTCTGACTTTTTAATAAAAACTCTGTCATATATCGATAGAAGATGAGACCTAAGATACATTGACATAAAGCGAGAAGCTTCCAGATGGTTCCTGTTTTAAACAGCTTTAAGAATTCATGTCGTGCAATGGTTAAAATCATAAACTTTGATCTCTTCCGTGCTGAATTGCAATGCGTGATCGCAAATAGATTCTATTTCGTTTAAATAATGTGTGGATAAAATAATCGCAGCGTTTTTTTTATATTGACTTAAGAGCAGCTGAAAATCTTCGATTTGGCTTTGATCTAAGCCTTGTGTGGGTTCATCTAATAAAAGCACGGAAGGACGATGCACTATGGTACTGGCAAGACCGACTCTCTGTTGGAGGCCTTTAGAAAGAAGGCCAATTAAATGATGTTGGTGTCGTTTTAGATTAAGCTTTTCCAAAGCTTCTTCAACGTGATCAGGGATGTCAGATTTTGAAATTTGTCTCAGCTTAGCAATAAAACCTAAATATTCTCTAACCGTTAATTCACAATACAGTGGACACTGATCAGGTAGAAAGCCAATAAACTGTTTGGCTAAAATTGGTAAAGTGTGAATATTGAATCCTTGGATTAAAATGTGTCCGGCATGTGGCTTAATGAGTCCAGCGATTAAATTTAGCGTAGTTGTCTTTCCGGTACCATTTTTGCCAATGAATGCCATACATTCGCCACGATTGACACGGAAGCTTAAATCTCGTATTGCCCATTGTGGGCGTGTATAGCTAAGGTTTTCGACAGAGACCAGGGGGAGTGCTTGCATATTGAAAAGTATAGCTGGAGATATGGAACTTGCACGTTCCTACCAAGTTATGTTAGTTAGATGTATCTCTAGTAAAGACTTTCTCTTTTGCGTAAACTGCTTACAGGTAATCGCTATACAGAAGAGGTCTCTATATGTTTTATGGTATTTTAGATTTGTCATGGTGGGGTTACATTGTTGCTACCCTAATTCTTACCCATATTACCATTGCCAGTGTCACTATTTTTTTGCACCGCGCCCAAGCGCATAGAGCACTCGTTTTACATCCAGCCATTAGCCACTTTTTTCGCTTATGGCTCTGGTTAACTACCGGAATGGAAACAAAAGCATGGGCAGCTATTCATCGTAAACACCATGCTAAATGCGAAACGGTAGAAGATCCACATAGTCCTCAAATTCTGGGTTTGTCAACAGTCTTGTGGGGAGGGGCAGAGTTATACCGTAAAGAAGGTAAAAATAAAGAAACTTTAGAGCGTTATGGCCAAGGAACACCGGACGATTGGTTAGAAAAAAATATCTATACGCCGCACTCGGCTAAAGGTGTCGTATTGATGCTAGCCATTAATCTCTTTTTATTCGGTGTCCCCGGTTTAACCATCTGGGCTGTTCAAATGGCCTGGATTCCTTTCTTTGCGGCAGGCATTATCAATGGTGTTGGGCATTATTACGGTTATCGTAGCTTTGAATGTTCTGATGCTGCAACCAATGTTTTTCCTTGGGGACTCTTAATTGGCGGGGAAGAATTGCATAACAATCACCATACTTATCCGGCTTCCGCTAAACTGTCGGTTAAGTGGTGGGAATTTGATATTGGTTGGTTGTATATTCGAACTTTAATGGCTCTAGGGCTTGCAAAAGTGAAGCGTACGGTGCCTAAACCTAAAATCATACAAGGAAAACAATTTATCGATGCCGAATCACTGCATGCATTGTTAAACAATCAGGTGCAAGTCATGACTACCTACAGCAAAGCGGTGATTTTGCCTTTGTTTAGACAAGAAAAGCAAAAAGCATTGCCTGCAGAGCGACGTCTCTTGCAGCGAGTAAAAGCAGCCTTAATTCGTGCAGACATATTGGTTGATGAAATAGGGCGACAAAATTTAAAAGTGGTTTTAGAAAAAAACCGTGCTTTGCAAATCGTTTATCATTTTAGAGAACAGTTAAAAATCATCTGGAACAGAACAACTGCCACACAAAAAGAATTATTGGATGCTTTGCAAGAGTGGTGTCAACAAGCGGAAGCAACTGGCATACAGAAACTTCAAGACTTTTCGAGCTATCTGAAAGGGTATACGATTTTACATTGTTAAAACGCACAAAAATTATCGCAACCCTTGGACCGAGTACCGATAGGCCGGGAATGTTACATCGAGTGCTTGGATCAGGTGTTGATCTGGTGCGAGTCAATTTATCTCATGGCACACTCGATTCACATAAAGAACGTATTGAAGCGACTCGTGCTTGTGCAGCAGCGCTTGGTAAGACAGTTGGCATTATTATCGATCTGCAAGGCCCTAAGATTCGTATTGCGCAGTTTAAAAAGGGTTCTATTCATTTACAAGCCGATGCAAAGTTTATTATCGATGCCGAGCTTGCGATAGATGCAGGTACCGAACAATCGGTCGGTATTGACTATAAAAATTTACGCAAAGAAGTGTACCCCAGTGATATTTTACTACTCGATGATGGACTCATTATGTTGTCCGTTGAAAAAGTAGAAGGTCAAAAAATCCATTGCGTTGTAAAATTAGGGGGCAGGTTATCCAATAATAAAGGTATTAATCGACGGGGTGGCGGATTAAGTGCAGAACCTTTAACGCACAAAGATAGAGAAGATATACAATTTGCCGCAAAAATGAATGTCGATTACGTTGCCGTGTCTTTTCCACGATCGGCAAGTGACATACATCAGGCACGTTTGTTATTAGAGCAAGCGGGGAGTGTTGCTGGAATATTAGCCAAAATTGAACGTGTAGAGGCTGTAAACGATCTGGATAATATCATAGAAAGCGCCGATGGGGTGATGGTTGCCCGTGGTGACCTCGGTGTAGAAATTGGGTATGCCGAATTACCTGGCATTCAGAAACATATTATTGCGAGAGCACGTGCGTTGAATCGTGCAGTCATAACTGCTACGCAAATGATGGAATCTATGATACATAATCCCATTCCGACGCGTGCAGAAGTCTCTGATATTGCGAATGCCATATTGGATGGTACGGATGCTGTGATGCTTTCGGCTGAAACTGCAACGGGAAATTTTCCGGATAAGGCAGTTGAAGCCATGGTTGAAGTCTGTTTAGCCGCAGAACGCCAGCGTATTATGAAAGTTTCGCATCATCGTTTAGAATCTCGTTTTACACGTGCTAGCGAAACGATTGCAATGGCAGCAATGTATGCAGCGAATCATATAGATATGCGGGCGATCGTGGCGTTAACTGAAACGGGCTTAACGCCTTTGTGGATGTCACGTATTCGTTCGGGCATTCCTATTTATGGGTTAAGTCGACATGCGAGTGCGCGTGGTCGTATGACACTTTATCGCGGCGTATACCCGATTAATTTCGATGTGACGCGTTCACCTAAAGATCAGGTGACATTCGATGCGTTAGCTGAATTATTACGATTGGGTGCTATTACCATTGGGGATCGTGTGGTTGTTACCAAAGGCGATACCATGGGAAATAGCGTGGGCGCAAGTACTTTACAAATTATTACGGTATCAGGAGATAAATAATGGCTTTAATTACTTTGCGTCAATTGTTAGATCATGCTGCGGAACATGATTACGGTGTCCCTGCTTTTAATGTCAATAATTTAGAACAATTACGCGCTATTATGGAAGCAGCCAATGCAACCGATAGTCCAGTGATTGTGCAGGCATCGGCAGGTGCTAGGCAGTATGCGGGACCACGGTTTTTAAAACACTTAATGTTGGCGGCGGTTGAAGAGTTTCCGCATATTCCGATTTGTATGCATCAAGATCATGGCGCTTCGCCCGCGGTCTGTCAGCGTTCGATTCAATTGGGATTTACATCGGTGATGATGGATGGCTCCCTGAAAGATGATATGAAAACCCCTTCAAATTATGAGTATAATGTAGCGATTACGGCTGAAGCTGTACAGATGGCACATGCGTGTGGGATTTCAGTGGAAGGCGAATTGGGGTGTTTAGGTTCGCTGGAATCTGGACTGGCTGCAGAAGAAGATGGTTCGGGCGCGCATGGAAAGTTAAGCAAAGAGATGATGTTAACTGATCCAGATGAAGCAGCACGTTTCGTCAAAGCAACCAAAATTGACGCGTTGGCCATTGCGATTGGCACAAGTCATGGTGCCTATAAGTTTCATCAACCGCCCACAGGGGAAGTATTGGTGATGGATCGTGTTAAAGCCATTCACCGTCGTATTCCCGATACACACCTTGTGATGCACGGTTCGTCAAGCGTTCCTGCCGACTTGATACAAGAAATTAATGAATTTGGTGGAAAAATAAGAGAGACTTATGGTGTGCCCGTGTCAGAGATTGTAGAAGGGATCAAGCACGGTGTGCGTAAGATCAATATCGATACGGATTTACGTTTAGCGGTTACAGGTGCTATTCGTCGTTATTTTGCAAAAAACCCGAGTGAATTTGATCCGCGAAAATATAATCATGAAGCCATTGAAGCGATGAAAGCCATTTGCAAAGCACGGTATGAAGCTTTTGGTACGGCAGGTTGGGCTTCCAAAATTAAGCCATTATCTGTCGAAAAAATGGCAGAGCGTTACACTAAAGGTGAATTAAATCCCCGTGTCGTTTAAACATCTTGCGCATATTGCGATGATCTTCGTCACGTTATTATTAACGGCGAATGTTATTGGCGAAAAACCCATATCTTTTGGACTGATTGTTTTACCTGCGGGGGTTTTGTTGTTTCCCCTTACCTATTTGCTTGGCGATATCATTACCGAAGTGTATGGATTTAAAGAAGCGCGGCGGATTATTTGGTTCGGCATGCTCTGTAATTTATTTATGGCCTTTATGTGTCGTTTAGCCATTCTGGCGCCTGGTCCAGAGTCGTGGTTAGACCAAGAGGCGTATGCGCGCATTTTAGGTAATGGCAGTCGTTTGATGGCGGTTTCTACGCTGACGTATTTTATAGGCGAATTTATGAATGCCTATATTGTTGCAAAACTGAAAGTAACAATGCAAGGCAAGTCATTTTGGTTAAGAGCTTTGTGTGGCAGTTGGATTGGTGAAGGTATCGAAACAGCGCTGTTTTTGCCGTTGGCATTTTATGGGATCATGTCTAATGATGAATTGCTAAAATTCGGATTATTTTATTATACTTTTAAAGTGGTATACGCGTTTTGTACGGTGCCGCTTGCAAATAAATTGGTCAACATATTAAAGCGTCGTGAAAAAATAGATCATTATGATCCGGTAATCCACTTTAACCCGTTTGCGGTTTGATAGCTTTTCGTAATCAACTTCTGTTATTTTTTCGCCTCGATCTTTTTAAATTCAATCTTATCCAGTTGGGCAATTGCCCACAACCAAGCCCCGATAATAAATAACATAATCACGCCGATATAGGGCGTTACTGCTCCTAGCGATCCAAAGATAGTAATAAGACCAATCTGGATCCCAGAACCACCCGCCTTACCAATTCTGGCGCCTACGGTATCAATCGCCGCTTTACCTTTTACTTTGGATTCTTGATCCAAGGGAATATAAGCCATTTCTTTGGTCGGATCAAAGAGCGAATATTTGGCAGCTTTACTCATGATGTTTTGAACCGTGCCAAAAATAACCGCAATAAACAATGGACTTAAACCCCAGGTAATTAAGCTAGGTGTTAAGGGTTCTTGAAAAATAATAAAGGCAAAAAAGCCAATGCCAGTCACCAACAAGGTAACAGGTGTAATATAAGCAGCAACGCCCCATCCAAATCGGCGCAGCACATTACTCGAAACAAATAGCATCATTAGGATAGTGGTTATCCCTAATATGGTTGAGTATGTCCCGAGAAAATCGAGATATTGGACTTTGCTGGGGTAAAGCAGTTTTAATTGACTTTTCCAAGTCACTTCCAATAAATTGATTGTAATATTGTAGGTGAGTACTAAAATTGCAATGCAAAGCACGTATCTTGATTTTGCCAAAAACACGAAACTTTCTTTTAGTGATAGCTTAGGTTTATCTTTTTTAACAAGTGTGCGTTCTGATTGATCATAAAATTTTGGATCGGTTAAGACATTTTTATTAATCCAGCGATAAATAATCATGATGCAAAAGCTGGAAATAATAGAGACCCCCATTAAATAGTTTAAGGGCGTTTGCCAAGGGTCACCCGAAAATTCAGGGCCTTCATTTAAGTTGGTAATAAATTTTGCAGCGGGGCCTGCAGCGACCAATGCAAGATTTGCGCCTAATCCAAATAGAGCATAAAATCGCTTTGCTTCTGTTACCCGAGTAATGTCATTCGCAAACCCCCAGAAGAGTAACGATAAAATAAAACTACCCCATAACTCAGCAAAAATATAGAAAAGCGAATAAGTCCAGTTGCGAAAAGTTGCAACCAGTCCAGAAAGACCCAGAGGCAGCGCCGCCTGAAGTTTATCGGCCAGCTCAGTGGGATGAAGATATTCTTTGGCGGGATAAAGCACAGTAGCAAATAAGATAAAAAAAGCAATAAAGGGTAGCATCGTTGTGTAAAAAAGTTTTTCTTTACTTAAAAGGTTACTGAGTTTCGCATAAATAATCATAAAAATAATGGCAACGGGTACAACGCCGCCCACCTTTAAAAAGGGTATCGCTTCAGCGCCTGAACCCGGCGCGGTAATTAATAAGGCATCCTTTGTATTGCGCAATAGACTATAAACAAAAGAAATAAAGAAGAACATTAAAAACATGGGTAACAGTTTTTTAAGTTCATGGTTATGCACAGGCCAAAAAAACGATCGCCATTTGCCAAATTCGCTTGTCGGTTTAGACATCTTCACTTCCTTGTTTAATAGCCCTAATAGTTACAGTATAGCGTGATTGATGCTATGTGAAAGGGCTCAGCTGGATAACTTATTTTTGATGATTTTAAGACCTTGCTGGGTGCTGATCAGTAGCGTATCGGCGGGCTTGTCCGCAAAAAGCCCATTGCACACAACCCCGGGAATATTATTTAAGATCCTTTCGAGTTTAATGGGTTCTGCAATAACCCAATGGTGCACATCTAAAATAATATTACCGTTATCGGTGATAAAATTGGGTCGATAAACGGGGTGACCTTCCAGCTTTACAATTTCACGCGCAACAAAACTGCGTGCCATGGGGATGACTTCTATGGGAATTGGAAATGTGCCAAAAATCTTTGTTTCTTTTGATTCATCTACAATACACAAAAACGTATGGCTAGCGGCAGCCAGAATTTTTTCACGTGTGAGTGCCCCCCCACCACCCTTCACCAATTGGCAATACGGATTATACGCGTCTGCACTGTCGATAGTGATCTCGACTTCCGAGACTGTGTTTAAATCAAAGATAGGGATCCTCAGCGATTTTAAACGCGTTTCTGTTGCCTTAGAACTTGCAACAGCTCCTTGTATTTTATATTTAATAGTCGCCAGAAAATCAATAAAATAATTGACAGTGCTACCCGTTCCAACGCCGATAATCGCATTTTCGGGTATATATTCAAGTGCGGCTTTGGCAACATGTTTTTTTAATTCGTCTTGTGTCATGTGTTCTTTACCCCATTTTTCAAAGATAAAATAAATGTCCATTCTTTTTCAGTAACGGGTGTTATGGACAGTCGATTGCCGGGTTTTAACAAGACCATGTCTTGCAGTTCAGAATACGTTTTTAGTAAAGACAGTGGAATTGTGTTTTTAAATTTTTCTAAAAAACGGACGCTCACCATCGCCCATCGCGGATTATCTCGTGTGCTTTTGGGATCATAATATTTCGAATTAGGATCAAGTGCTGTGAGATCGGGGTGGCCTTCGCGTGCAATTTCCATTATCCCCGCAATACCTGGCGTTTCGCAATTTGAATGGTAAAAAAAGCCCGATCATGCAGTTTCATACTATCGCGCATAAAATTTCTGGCTTGATAATTACGCACGCCTTCCCAGTGATCGGTATGGTTTGTGCACTGCATCAAATTGTCTATACCAAAGGTTGTTGGTTCTGATTTCATTAACCAATAATTCATAAGAAATCCTTTAAACGGATATAATGCGTTTCAGTCGCAACGCCGTCAAGTGGGATGTCCCATTCTTCCGATGGTAGTTCAGATACTTTTTGCAAATCATAAGCAATACCTAATAAAAACGGTTTTGAATTTGGGTCAGTTTTATGAAAAGCGAAGGTGTGATCATAATAGCCTTTTCCCATGCCCAATCGTCGTCCTTTCTTATCAAAAGCAACTAATGGGACTAACACCAAATCGAGCGATTTTGGTGCAATGCTTTTTCTATGCCGAAGTGAGGGTTCTAAGATTCCTAAATGATTCGCTGTTAAAGAATCGCCCGGATGATATTCCACAAATTGCATGTGTGCCATTGGATCGGGATCCAGTTTTGGAAGATAACAAGATTTTCCCATCTCATGGGCGGTAGCCAAAATGCCGAGGGGATTTATTTCGCTATCATTTGGCCAGTAGGCAGCAAGGTATTGACTGTGAATAAATTCTGGCAATTGAACGATGATACAGAGGAGCTGATGGGCTTTTTCTGCTTGTTGTTTTATTGATAGCTTGGCTCTCTCTAAACGAATAGAACGTCTAATGGCTGCTTTGGTATTTTGATTTTCTGTCATAATGATAAATAGAGATCAGCTAAAGTGGCCTTCAGAAAAGGTGGCGCCCTCAAAAGTGCCGCTGTACAGCGTTTCCCTTGAACCGTAAAGTTCAAGTGGGAGTCGATGTGCCGTATCAGGCTTTCTGCTACAAGGCAGACATGCACAACAACGACAACAGGAAGACCCCCTGTCAGTTAATTATCGGCTCAAGAAGTAAGACTGTACTGGCGAGCACCCGAGAAAGGCGCCAATGAACGTTAAACTAGACCCTTGGATCCTTCGAGATCAATCAGTTCATCCATTAAAGCGTTATCTATTTTATTTTGCAAGTGTTCAATTTGCACGGTAACAACAGATTTAGATTTATCCACAATTTATCGCTCACAGACGCTATGATTGCTATAAGATAAGAATAGAGTGACTTTAGAAGCGGGTCAATCGGATAATGTAGGTGATAGTGGTACCGCGTTAAAAATGAGTAAGTTTTATTTCAAAATCTGATAAGGTCTGAGAGGATGAGATGTCATGTCAACGATGTTTGAGCTAACGGGTATTACCCTTAAAGAATATGCTGCGCGTCGCAGCTGTATCATCGAAAATATGCCGCCCAAGAGTATTGCGATTTTGCCGGGGGGGGCTCACAAGTACCGAAATGCGGATGCCGAATATCCGTTTCGTCAAGAAAGCAATTTTTATTATCTGACCGGTTTTAGCGAACCAAAATCGTTATTGGTATTGTTAAAAAAATCAGCGAGCGAAACACAATTTATTTTGTTTTGTCAATCAAATAATCCCGAATTAGAAATTTGGACGGGCAAAAAAGTCGGTTTGGATGGAGCCCTAGAACAATTTGGTGCTGATAAAGCCTATCTTTTTGATGACTTAGATCGAATAATGCCAGTATTATTGGAAAATACAAACGAGATTTTTTATTCATTAGGACGTCATTCTGATTGGGATGAACGTGTCACAGGTTGGTTAAATAGCGTTCGTGTTCAAAAAAAACAGGGAGTGGAAGCGCCAGGTGTTTTCAAAGATTTATCTTGTTTTATTCATGAGGCGCGTCTATTTAAAAGCCCTGATGAAATAAAATTAATGAAAAAAGTATCAGAAATTTCAGCCAACGCGCATGTTGCATTAATAAAAGCCTGTAAACCTAATATGATGGAATGTGAATTAGAAGCCTTGTTTTTGTATGAATGTGTGAGACAAGGTTGCCGATCAATGGCATATTCGTCTATTGTTGGAGGCGGAAAAAATGCTTGCACCTTGCATTATGGTGCAAATAACATGGTTTTAAATTCGGGCGATCTTGTTTTGGTTGATGCTGGTGGAGAACATCAAAATTATGCTGCCGATATTACGCGAACTTTTCCTGTTAACGGCAAATTCACCGAAGAACAAAAGTTACTGTATCAATTAGTGTTGAAGGCACAACTGGCAGCCATTGATCTTGTGCGTTCTGGAACGCGTTGGAATGTTTTACAAGAAACGGTTGTTACTGTTTTGGTGCAAGGGCTGGTAGCGCTTGGCATTTTAAAGGGTGATGTAAAAACATTAATTACTGAGAACGCATATCGAAAATTTTATATGCATGGTAGTGGGCATTGGCTCGGGCTCGATGTACACGATGCGGGCGAATATAAATTAGAAGCACAATATAGAACTTTGAAGCCCGGTATGGTGTTAACCGTAGAGCCGGGTATTTATATTGCCGATGGAGAACCCAGCGTAGACAAACGATGGTGGGGGATTGGGATCCGTATTGAAGATGATGTTTTGGTGACTGAAAATGGACACGAAGTTTTAACAAAATCGGCACCTAAAACAGTAGAAGAAATTGAACAGTTAATGAAACATCACCGTCATGATTGAATTTGATATCATCATTGTTGGCGGGGGGCTCGTAGGCGCAAGTTTGGCCTGCGCCTTAAAAAATCAAGCCTTAAAGATAGCTCTCATTGATAAAAGTCCGCTTCATTCAAAACCACTGCACAATTTTGATGCCCGTGCACTGGCCTTGTCTTTGCCCAGTATAGAATGTTTACAAATGCTCGATGTGTGGCCAAAAATTTGCGAAGCCGCTTCTGTTATAAAAGCCGTGCATGTTTCTAAGCAAGGACATTTTGGTGTGACAAAAATCTGTGCTTTAGAACATCAGTTGCCTGCTTTAGGATACGTTGTTAACGCGGATGATTTGAATAATGCTTTAAATCAGGTGGTGGAGACATTGCCGCATGTAACACTATTTCGTCCAGCAGAAATTGTTAAAGTAGAAAAAAGAGATCAGGGTTGGGCCATACAATTAAGCAATCAAAAAAAACTGAATACAAAACTGTTAGTGGCCGCAGATGGTTCGGAGTCGCTTTTAAGAAAACAGCAAGGCATAGAAGTTAAAATTCAGGATTATCAACAAACAGCTATTGTCGCAAATGTCGCTTTAAATCAATCACATCAAGCAGTGGCGTACGAGCGTTTTTTAGAAAAGGGATCAATCGCGATATTGCCTTTTGGTGCAAATTGCGTTAAATGTGTTTGGATTATACCCAGCAATCAGCTTAAAACCCTTGAGGTACAATCAGACAAAGTATTTCTAGAAAATATCCAACGTGAATTTGGACATCGATTGGGTTTTTTTGGGAAATTAGGAAAACGTGTTTTTTATCCGCTCAAAAATATATGTGCCGAAAGCTTGTATGCGGATCGATTTGTGTTAATTGGCAATGCAGCCAATACAATGCATCCGATTGCGGCACAGGGATTTAATCTCGGTTTACGGGATGCGGCAACCCTCGCAGAAATATTGGCGCAAGCGCAAAACACTAATCAAGATATCGGATCAGTCGAAGTACTACGTAGCTACGCGGATCGCCGAATAGATGATCATCAGGCTATCCGCTATTTTACCGATAGTTTAGCAGAACCGCATGTGTTTCAATGGTTAGGGATCTTAGCTAGTGAATGGGTTACGCCGTTTAAACGGCGTATTGCAGAGCGAGGATTAGGGCGGCATCAAAGCCTTCCGAAATTATGCAGGGGAGTGGGTTTATGAATCCATCAGAATTTGACATCATTATTTTAGGAGGGGGGTTAGTCGGTTTAACAGCAGCGAATTTGTGCGCTCAGCAGGGCTTTTCGGTGGCGCTGGTAGAACGACAAGGACCCCATTTAACCTGGGATGATAATCATTTTGACATTCGATGTAGTGCTATTTCTAAAACCTCTCAAATTCTTTTTCAAGAAATGGGCGTTTGGGATTCGATAGTCAAAGAAAGAGTGAGTGCTTATCAGCGCATGCATGTTTGGGATGCCTTAGGTTTTGGAGAAATTACCTTTGATGCGGCAGAAGTGGGTGAGGCGGATTTAGGGCACATCATTGAAAATCGCGTGATGCAAAAAGCCTTATGGGTGTATGCAAAGCAAAGCACGCAAGTGCATTTTTTTGTCCCCGCAAACCCAATTGCTTTACAGATTGAACCGGAACATGTTTTTTTGACACTGAATGATCAAGCGAATTTAAAAGCAAAGTTGATCATAGGTGCAGATGGTGGACATTCTTGGTTGCGAGAATTTATCCACATAGAATCAAAACAACACGATTATCATCAAAGTGCGTTGGTGGCTACAGTGCGCACCGAACTGTCGCATCAACAAACTGCCTGGCAGCGATTTTTACCTGAAGGTCCTTTAGCTTTTTTGCCGTTGAATAGTGGTCTGAGTTCTATTGTGTGGACTTCAACGACAGAAAAAACAAAAACATTAATGTCACTTGCAGAAGGGAAATTTTGTGAAGAATTAGCGCATGCTTTTGATTACCGATTGGGCAGTGTATTATCAACCGCAGAGCGTCGAGATTTTCCTTTAAGTCGGATGCATGCTAATCACTATATAGCGAACCGTGTTGCGCTGATTGGGGATGCCATTCACGTGATTCATCCGTTGGCGGGGCAAGGGGTCAATTTAGGTTTGGGAGATGCCCAAAAATTGGTGGAAACGCTATCTTCGGCCGATAAACGCGCGAGTGACATTGGTCATCATCTCGTTTTACGAAAATATGAGCGTGCGCGTAAGGGGCAGGTATTGTCTACGCTGTTAGCCATGGATTTTTTAAACCGAACGTTTACGCGTAAGGATACGCTGTCGCTGGGCTTGCGTAGTATCGGACTCAATTTCGTGGATAAAACGGCTTTCTTGAAGAAAAAAATGATGTTGCAAGCCATGGGATTGTAATGATAATGTAAGACCTATTTTTGAGGGGAGAGTGGAAATGAGCAAGGTTCCGAAAGAATTACAGTATACCCAAACCCATGAATGGGTGCTTGTTGAAGATGATGGCACTATTCTGGTTGGCATTACAGAGCATGCGCAATCACAATTGGGAGAGCTGGTTCTTGTTGAGCTTCCCGACCTTGACGCAAAAGTGAGCGCATCCGATGAAGTGGGTGTTATTGAATCGGTCAAAGCCACCTCCGAAGTTTATTCTCCTATCTCTGGAAAAATTATCGAAATCAATGAAAATTTAGAAGAAGCGCCGGGCTTGGTAAACACGGATCCTTATGGTGATGGGTGGTTGTTTAGAATTGATCCGACTGATCCCGATGAGTTGAGCGATCTCTTGGACGCAGAAGCATATAGTCAGTACATGGAAGAAGATGAGGATTAATTTTTCCACAGCGACATTTTGTTTTTGTTGACCCCTTTTGGTTTAATGGGTTTTAGGGTGATTGGGAATTTCGAGAGGTTCCTTCGGTTCCGAAGCTTTAGGAAGAGACTCTGGTTTATTTGTTGTATCTGAAAATATCAAAGTCTTGGCCTCTTGTGTATCTTTTTTAGTATCAGCAGCATGTTGTTTAGCAGATATCTTTAATTGTTTCACTATGCTATTATGCTCGCCCTTATAATTCTCGCTGCGGCGTGCCAATTCCACCAGTTCATTCTCGTTCTTAGCGGCGTGTTCACCAGCGGGGCTCTTCAATAATTCCTTGACTATCGGAAGATGGCCATTTGTGATTGCCAATTTCAACAGTTCATTCTCGTTGTCGGCAGCGTGTTCACATACAGCGGGGATCTTCAATAATTGCTGGGTTATGGGAAGATGGCCATTTGTGATTGCCAATTTCAACAGCTCATTCTTGTTGTCGGCAGCGTGCTTTTGCACCTCCTTTACCCGAAATAATAGGCTATAAACTTCATCGAAATAATCCGGCCCGTTACCATCATCCTTGCTATGGAAAATCATCCATGCCAACGCCTCATTACGCTTGTCAGGAACATTTTTACTGACAACTGGGAGCTGTAACAGCATCTTGACTATTTCCTTGTCGTTATTCTTGGCCGCCAATCGCAATGCTTCATTACCGTTAGCATTGGCAATCTGACGTATTGTCTTGTCCTGCAACAATTGCTTGACCATAGAATTACTACGGTTATTTACAGCTTCCAGTAGTTTTGCGCTTAAGTCTGCGCCCATTTTATCATCTCCAGCCTATATTATTAGTTAGCTTTCATTAAAAGTATAGTACATCCGTAACTCTGCTATCATTATCAGATGCGGTGATTGGCATCTCGGTGCCAAATCCTTTGTTCGCAAAATTGGAGCGCGCAGTAGAGGCAGGTGGAATTATGGTGTTAGTTGATATACAAAAAGAAAAAACAGTAGCATTACTGGATTACATGAGACTGAATCACCTCGAAATTAGGATCTATGGCGCACAGTTATCCAAATGGACAGCCTCGGATGAATAAAAAAAAATACGATAAAACGGGAAGATGTGCGTGATAGATTCGAGTGGTTTTCGATCTAATATCGGTATTATCCTTGCTAATCATGCCGGCCGCGTCTTTTGGGCAAAGCGTGTTGGTCGAGATGCTTGGCAGTTTCCACAGGGAGGAATGAACGCGGATGAAACGCCAGAGCAGACGCTGTTTAGGGAATTGGAAGAAGAGGTGGGTCTAAAAGAGCAGGATGTAACGATTTTAGGCCGTACTGATCGTTGGTTGAGATATCGATTGCCTACCCGCTTGATACGAAAGAGCGAACCCATTTGCGTTGGACAAAAACAGTTATGGTTTTTATTGCGATTAGAAGGCGATGATAGTCTCATTCGATTTGATAAAACGCACAAGCCAGAGTTTGATGACTGGCAATGGGTGAGTTATTGGTTTCCCCTCAGACAAGTGGTGTCATTTAAGCGCGAAGTTTACAGACGCGCACTCAAAGAACTCGCGCCTTTACTTTTTTGGAAGCACGCGGAGCTTGCACTCGGGGACCGACCTTTAGATTATTTGTTGTAGCGCCAATTTGAGATATACTTCTTTCATGCTCATTTTCCCTGATATCAATCCCGTTGCATTACAGATAGGCCCATTGGCTATCCATTGGTATGGGATTATGTATGTGCTTGGTTTTGTTGGTGTGTTTTGGTCTTGTTATGCGCGGCGTACCGAATCTCACTCGGGAGCCGCGCCTTGGGATAGAGACGAGATTGTTGATTTATTATTTTATGGCGCCATGGGTGTCATTTTTGGCGGCACCTTAGGTTATTTACTATTTTACCAACCACAAGTTTTTTCTGATGATCCGCTCAGACTCTTTCGTTTTTGGGAACCGGGGCGTTCTTTTCATGGTGGGTTGTTGGGTGTACTTCTGGCTGTCTTTATATTTGGCAAAGTTCATCGACGACATTTTTGGGCGATAACGGATTTTATTGCGCCGGCGATTCCGATTGGGATAATGGCGGGACGTTTGGGTAATTTTATTAATGGCGAGTTATGGGGACGTGTTACAAGCATGCCTTGGGGCATTGTATTTCCACATGCGGGGGTAATGCCGCGACATCCTTCACAGTTGTATGAATTTGGATTAGAGGGATTGAGTCTCTTTCTTATTTTGAATGTGTATGCTAAAAAACCCAGAAGGACTGGCGCTGTGTCCGGTTTGTTTTTAGTGTGCTACGGACTTTTTCGTTTTGGGATAGAATTTTTTCGGGAGCCTGATCTTGATCAGGGTTTTGTTGCATTGGGGTGGATGACAAAAGGACAAATCTTGTCTTTGCCGATGGTGATGATAGGATTGTTTCTGTTATTTTATAGCAAAAAATACCATAAATGATATTAATCATCAGGAGGAGGTATGCGGCAATATTTAGCTTTAATGCAGCATGTGCTTCAACACGGATCTAAAAAAACGGATCGTACGGGTACTGGGACGTTAAGCGTTTTTGGATATCAAATGCGATTTGATTTAAACCAAGGATTCCCATTGGTGACGACTAAGAAAGTGCATTTGCGCTCTATTATTCATGAGTTATTATGGTTCTTACGGGGTGATACGAATATTAAATCGTTAAATGCAGCCGGCGTGACGATTTGGGATGAATGGGCAGATGAAAATGGAGATTTAGGCCCTGTCTACGGAAAGCAGTGGCGATCTTGGCCAGATAGCAAGGGTGGCATAATTGATCAAATGTCCGGATTAATCGACATGCTCTTACAAAATCCGGATTCGCGTCGATTAATTGTGAGTGGTTGGAATGTGGCAGAAATTTCAAATATGGCGTTACCGCCCTGCCATTGTCTTTTTCAGTTTTATGTTGCAGAAGGACGTTTGTCTTGTCAGCTGTATCAGCGCAGTGCCGATATATTTTTAGGGGTGCCATTTAATATTGCTTCTTATGCATTATTAACGCACATGGTGGCGCAAGTGGTGGGTTTAAAATTGGGTGATTTTGTGCATACATTAGGCGATGCACATCTCTATTTGAATCATTTAGAACAAGCAAGAGAGCAACTGAGCAGAACGCCATATCCATTACCTACTATGCAAATTAATCCAACTGTCAATTCAATTTTTGATTTTCAATATGAGGATTTTAATGTGATTAATTATCAATGTCATCCACGCATTTCTGCGCCTATAGCGGTGTAGAGAAAAATATGCGTATTGCATTAATTGCAGCGATGAGTGAAAATGGCGTGATTGGAAATCATAATGCACTCCCGTGGCACTTCCCGGAAGAATTAAAATATTTTCGCGAAAAAACCCGTGATAAGCCGGTTATTATGGGACGTAAGACATTTGAATCAATCGGCAATAAACCCTTGCCAAATCGATTGAATATTATTTTAACCCATGCGCTGCATTTTACAGCACCGGATTGCAAAGTTGTGCATTCAGTAGAGGACGCATTAAAGGCAGCGGGGGATTATTGTGAAGAAATCATGGTGATGGGAGGAGCTGAAATCTATAAAGCTTTTTTACCTGTTGCTTCTAGAATTTATTTAACGGTGATACATCAAATCTATGCCGGTGATACCGTTTTTCCAATAGTTGATTGGCACACATGGAAAATCTTGTCAGAGGAAAAACGGGACGGATTTACGCTAAAAGTATTTGATAAAATATGACACTCAAAAGCCGAATTTTAGGATGTATTGCATATTATATGACGTTGTTATTGGGGTTGACATTGCGGGTGGTAATATCCAAGCACCCGGAATATAATTCGAAGACGCAATATTTGTTTGCATTTTGGCATGGCAAACAGCTGTTACCTGTTTTTGAGTTGCAAAATCATGAGACACGTCGAGCGGTGTTAGTTAGCTCCTCTCGAGATGGCGACATATTAACGGTTTGGTTAAAAAATTTAGGTTACGAGGTCATTCGCGGTTCTTCTCGGAAACAGAATATCCGCGCGTTGGCAGCCATGATCCGAAAACTGAAAGCAGGATATTCATTGGGCTTTGGAATCGATGGGCCCATTGGCCCTATTTATAAAGTAAAACCGGGAATGACACATATGGCTCAGAAATTGCGGATTCCCATTATTCCTGTTGGCAGTGCGTTTAGCCGTAGCTGGGTTTTTGAAAAGGCCTGGGATAGATACGAGGTTCCAAAACCTTTTGCAAAGGCTGTTTTTTACTTGGGGAAACCGTTTATTATTGAAAAAGAAGTCGATCTTGCCATCAGTAATGATATGCTGGAAGGATTGATAATACAGGCAGAAATAACAGCAAGAACACTTTTGTAGGATGTTTTATGGCAAAAAAGAGTTACACCGCTGAATCTATTGAAGTGTTAAGTGGACTTGATCCGGTACGCAAGCGCCCGGGCATGTATACGGATACCACTCGTCCGAATCACCTCGCGCAAGAAGTCATTGACAATAGTGTGGATGAGGCGATTAGTGGGTATGCAAGCAGCATAAAAATTGTGCTGCATGCCGATGGTGCATTAGAAGTTTCTGATAATGGTCGCGGAATGCCAGTGGATATTCACTCGCAGCACAAAGTTTCTGGTATAGAATTAATTTTAACGCGCTTGCATGCAGGTGCGAAATTTTCTGGAAAGGACTATCGTTTTTCGGGCGGATTACATGGTGTAGGCGTTTCAGTTGTGAATGCGTTATCGAAGCGATTAGAGGTTTGGGTAAAACGTCAGGGTCAAGTGTACCATATGGCTTTTGAGCAAGGAGAAGCGGTATCTAAGCTGAAAGTGATTGGAAAATGCGATAAGAACGAGCAAGGAACTACAGTTAAATTTTGGCCAGAGCCTAAATATTTTGATTCTCCCAAAATTTTAAGCAAACCCCTTAAACACTTATGCCAAGCCAAAGCGGTATTATGTTCAGGGTTAACCGTTCGTCTTGAAGATCACCAAAACAACGAAGGGCCTTTTGAATGGTGTTATGCCGGTGGCCTTAAAGCCTATCTCTTAGAACAAGTGGGCAATCGATTAATTTTACCCGAAGAGCCGTTTGAAGGACTATTTGAAGGGAATGATGAAATAGCCAACTTTGCGGTTGTGTGGACACCCTCCGATCCTGAATCATTTCAAGAAAGCTATGTCAATTTGGTGCCAACTGCGCAAGGGGGAACCCACGTTAATGGGTTACGCACGGGTTTGTTAGAAGCCATGCGCGAATTTTGTGAGCTTCGAAATTTATTATCCAGAGGTGTTAAATTAGCGCCAGAGGATATTTGGGATAAGATTAATTTCGTGCTGTCGGTTAAATTATTAGATCCACAATTTTCAGGACAAACCAAAGAGCGATTATCTTCGCGGCAAGTCGCCGCTTTTGTTTCAGGTGTTGTAAAAGATTCATTCAGTTTATGGTTGAATCAACATGTTCAAATTGCAACGCAGCTTGCAGAATTTGTTATTGAAACTGCCGAAAAACGGTTGCGTCAAGGAAAAATGATTGCACGTAAAAAAATTACCCAAGGCCCTGCCTTGCCCGGAAAATTAGCGGATTGCACGCTGCAAGATCTCAATCGATGCGAATTGTTTTTAGTAGAAGGGGACTCAGCAGGGGGATCTGCTAAACAAGCACGCGACCGCACATTTCAAGCCGTTATGCCGCTCAGGGGGAAGATATTAAATACGTGGGAAGTCGCGTCGCTTGAAGTGTTAGCTTCTCAAGAAGTCCATGATATTTCTGTTGCGATAGGCGTTGATCCAGGTGTTGAGACATTAGAAAAATTGCGTTATGGCAAAATTTGTATTTTGGCAGATGCGGATTCAGACGGGCAACATATCGCAACTTTGCTGTGTGCGCTATTTGTAAAACATTTTAGATCCTTAGTGGAAGCAGGGCACTTATATGTGGCAATGCCACCTTTGTATCGTATCGATGCCGGCAAAGAAGTGTACTACGCCCTGGATGATTCAGAGAAACAGGGCATTATTGATAGAATTGTCGCCGAAAAAGCAAAAGCAAAAATCGTGGTGCAACGCTTTAAAGGCTTGGGTGAAATGAATCCGATACAACTTCGAGAAACCACCATGGCATCCGACACACGACGTTTAGTACAATTAAAAATAGTGACGGAAGAAGACACCGTCAATTTTATGGACATGCTATTGGCTAAAAAACGTGCAGCCGATAGGAAACAATGGTTAGAAAGTAAAGGTAACTTAGCAGATGTCTAAAGCAAAAATGGTTAAAGTCTCTAATGACGAACAACAATCCCTAAGAGCATTCACCGAGCATGCCTACTTGGATTATTCCATGTATGTTATTTTAGATCGTGCTTTGCCTAATATTGCCGATGGTTTAAAACCGGTACAACGACGTATTATTTATGCGATGTCGGAGCTCGGCTTAACTGCAACAGCCAAATATAAAAAATCAGCGCGTACTATTGGAGATGTATTAGGAAAATTTCATCCACATGGTGAAACCGCTTGTTATGAAGCGATGGTATTGATGGCGCAGTCTTTTTCATATCGATATCCTTTTGTAGACGGCCAAGGAAATTGGGGGTCGCCGGATGATCCAAAATCGTTTGCCGCAATGCGTTACACAGAAGCACGATTGTCGCCTTATGCGAATGCGTTATTAAGCGAATTAGAGCATGGTACAGTGGATTGGGCTTCGAATTTTGATGGTACTTTGGAAGAACCTAAATTATTGCCTGCGCGTTTACCGAATGTATTGCTTAATGGCACAACCGGGATTGCCGTCGGTATGGCAACGGATATTCCACCTCATAATTTAGGCGAGATTGTATCGGCATTAATTTATTGTCTCGAAAACCCAAATGCCTCTGTTGAACAATTGTGTCATATTGTTCAGGGTCCCGATTTTCCAACGGAAGCCGAAATTATTACCCCAAAAAGCGATATTTTAAAAATGTATCAATCGGGGGGTGGATCATTAAGAATGCGCGCAGTTTATACAATCGACGAGGGTGATATTATTATTACAGCGTTGCCGCATCTGGTGTCTGGTAGTAAAGTTTTAGAGCAAATCGCGGCGTTGATGCAAGCCAAAAAGTTGCCTTTAGTGTCTGATTTGCGCGATGAATCTGATCATGAAGAACCTACACGTTTAGTTATTACGCCGCGCTCTAATCGAGTCGACGTTAATTCACTGATGGCGCATTTGTTTGCGACAACGGATTTAGAACGCACCTATCGCGTTAATTTAAATATGATTGGATTAGATGGTAGACCACGCGTTAAAAATTTAAAAGAAATATTATTTGAATGGTTAACTTTTAGGCAAGAAACGGTTCGTCGTCGATTGTCTTACCGACTAGAAAAAGTTATCACGCGGTTACATGTATTAGACGGATTTTTAATTGCATTTTTAAATCTTGACGAAGTCATTCGTATTATTCGTTATGAAGACGAACCCAAACGTGTCTTAATGGCAAAATTTGGATTGAGTGATACACAAACCGAGGCGATACTGGATTTAAAATTAAGACACCTTGCGAAGTTAGAAGAAAATAAAATTCGTTCCGAGCAAAAAGAATTGGCGGAAGAACGTATTCATTTGGAAAAAACCTTAGGCTCAGATCAGCGTTTAAAAACCGTGCTCAAAAAAGAATTAGAGCAAGATCTGAAAACTTATGGTGATAAGCGACGTTCTCCGATTGTGGTACGTTTCGATGCCAAAGTACTAGAAGAGATTGATAAGCCACCTGCGGAGTCTGTGACGATTATATTGTCTAGTAAGGGATGGGTGCGTTCGGCAAAAGGACATGAAATCGATCCCACAACGCTGAGTTACAAAACCGGGGATGAATTTAAATTGGCGGTTGCCGCCAGAAGTGATCAACCCGTTGTATTTTTGGATTCCACCGGAAGAGCCTATACCTTAGCTGTACAAAGTTTACCATCTGCCCGTGGACAGGGCGAGCCATTGACGGGACGTATTAATCCACCAGCGGGTGCCACTTTCGATAGCGTATTAGTGGGCGCAAATACCGACCGTTATTTGTTAATGTCTAATGCGGGCTATGGTTTTATTATTCCGTTTTCAGAGCTTCTGGCTAAAAATAAAAATGGTAAAGCGATTGTAAAGATAAAAGAAGGTCAACGTTTATTGCCTGCGCTGAAGGTTTCCGACAATAAGGCATTGGTTGCTGTTGCCACTGAAGACGGACGCCTCTCGTTATTCCCATTGTCTGAAGTGCCTGATATGACAAAAGGTAAAGGTAATAAATTAATGGGTGTTAAAAAAGAAAGCAGCATTATTTATGCCACTATATTAATGCCAAATCAAACGCTAACGGTATTGGCGGGTCGCAAAAAACTCGAGTTAAAACCCAAAGAGTGGAAGCCCTATCTATCCGAAGCAGGGGGCCGTGGGATTAAGTTACCCAAAGGTTTTGAAAAAGTTCAGAACTTGATTGTTGAGGCGTAATAATACATGCATTATAAAATTGTGATCGCCTCAACTAATGAAGGAAAAATCAGAGAAATTCACAAAATTCTGCAGGAATTAGATGGCTTAAAAATGGATCTGAGATCGTTAAAAGACTACAACATCCCTGAACCCGACGAACCGCATCATACCTTTATGGAAAATGCCATTCATAAAGCAAAATATTATGCACAGTATACAAACTTACCGACATTGTCGGAAGATTCAGGCTTAAGCATTGAAGCTTTAAACGGATTCCCCGGTGTCAGAACAAAAGATTTTGGGGTTGAATGTGATGGCAGAGAGCGTGGATTGGCAAAGACATTTATAAGATTAGCAGAGATGCTAAAAGAGACAGGTAATTATACTGCTTGTTTTAATAGTGCGACTGTTTTATATATCCCATCTTATGATTATTTAATCACACATGAAGCGAAAGATGACGGTACATTGACCTTTCCACCGCGTGGAGACGATGGTTTTGCTTATGATCCCGTCTTTGTGCCAAAGGGCTACGACAAAACTTTTGCAGAATTGGGATTAGAAATCAAAAATAAAATTAGCCATCGGGCGAAAGCCATGCAGGGGTTAATCGAAAAATTTCGGCAATTTTTAGCGGGCAATTGATTTTATTTTTGTATTTCATTTCTTAATGAAGGCCAAGCCTCACTGTTTTTTTCGCTAATATTGAAAAAATGTGAAATAACTTATTTAAATGAAGCTGTCATGAGTTCAAAGAAGTGAATATTAAGGTGCGGCAAAAAGTCGATTATAGTTGCATAATTGGTTTCTCCATGTAGACTGTGATTGTTGGCATTAATTAATATAAGAAGCTTATCCTTGAACTCCTGAGTTAAAGAATTATACCAATATGGGTTTATGAGGAGGATATCGCTATTAAAGAAAAAACTGGTTAACAAAAAATTAAGATTTTTCTGATCAATTTTCAAAAAATATCGTAGAAATGATTTATCAATATTGCTGTGAAGTGACTTTACTGTAGCTAAAACAATATAGGATTCATTTTTTGCTGTGGCAACGTAATAAGTAAATCCATGCTGCCTTTCGTTTTCTTTTTGAATTTTATTTCCCGCCGGGTCGAAAAGTGGGAACAGTACACCGGATGCCGCTATTGGAAGTTTAGAGACTTTTAATACAATATAACAGAGGCCATTGTTTTTTAGTTTTTTGTACTGGTCATAAAGAAACCGATAGCACTGAACATCCTTTTGTTTATGTGATAACGCCATATTCGAATGTTTGGGTTGAAAATAATTTTTTTGGGCAAGGCTAGATAATTTTCCATTTTTTAGTTTTTCAATAAATTTAACAACACGCTTTATATCAAAAAATTGTCTGCTTAACGCTCTGAACGTGCAATCGTAAATCTGCGAATATGAACCCATAAAGCTATTTTTCTCAAGTGAATCAAATAATTGATTGTCATGTTTTTCGCAAAACCCCGTAAAAGAAGTGGCCTTATTTACACCTTCTTCTTTAAAAATATATAAATTTTTTTGATTATGTGACGAGCCTTTAGGTATTAGAATGTGATTGTTTGTGGCAAGATTTTTTAAATCCATTTTGCTAATGGTATGAGCTTTAATAATGTCGCCTTTACATTCTGATGCATTAAATGCCATACATTCCGTGTGGTTGTGGGAATACTTTTTAATTAAGTAATCGTGATCATGAATACACCGGTTATATTCTTCCAGATTCATGCTAAAATTTCCCTAAATTAAGTTTTTAATTTTGTTGTTGGCCGTTTGGTTTTTCAATACTATATTGCCACGTTCAGTGACATTATATTGTTGGTGTTGACTTCTAGGTTTTTGAGGGATGCTGTAGGCAATAATGCCAATTTCTCTTAATCTTTTAAGAGCTCTTTTAACATTTCCGCTGGGAGATTTATAGCCGAGAGCTGCGAGGATTTCTTTGTTTCCAGCAGGGTATTTTTGGCATATTTCTAGTATTTTCAACTCAGTTTCTGAAAGCCTCACTTGGGCCTCCACTTGGGCCTTCACTTGGGCCTCAGTAGTGATTGTAGGTACATAAGCCTTTAAAAACTCAGCATGGATCTTAATTTCAGTCCAGAAAGATAAACGTTCATCATCGGTGTAAAAGATAGGCTCTGGTGAGCCATTGGCTTTCAAAGCTCTATGTATCTTAGGCACACCTGTTCCACGACCTTCGGTAAAGCTTAATTCTTTTAGAAATTCACCAATACGTCTATTTCGATATCTGCGACTCACCATTTTGCCTGCTTGCATATCTTCCGGTTTAATAGAAAGATCGGGTCCAGGATGGCTGATAATAGTAATACTGGTACGATTAATGCGAACTTCAATAGGCTCTCGAATTTCATAACTACGATGATAAACAGCATTAACAAGCGCTTCTTCTATAGCTATATAGGGATAGTTAAAAAAGCGATTTGCTTCCGCTTGATCAGGAAGCTTAATGACGCGTTCTGAAATGAAATTGTTTTTGATATGGCGTAAGGCGCTTCGCAATTGGTGATCCAGCGGCCCTTTAAAAATTTCTTCTTGAATGATATCGCCACCTTCGTCGTCAGGGAAATATACTACGTCAATTTGAGCATAGGGAAAAAATTTGTCGGGTTGATCGTTAAAAAATAGTATCCCAAAATTACGAGGTTTTAAGTATTCATTGCCACCATCTACAATTGCCATCTGCCTACATAGTTCAGCCATAGGTATATTGCCCGATTCTTCCAATAACCCGCTGCCAATTTCTTTTAAAAAGGATTGTACGAGAGGGAGTTTGATGTCTTGTAAGGCAGCATGATGATTCAGTCGGTCATCAAAAGGTATCGTCGCTGTTAATTCAAATAATTCCTTCAATTCGTCATTTTTTGCTATGACAGTATTTGAAAATTTTCGAATATATTGTTTGTATTCTTTATCTTTTCCTAAAGTTTTCGGTGCAGAATAGGGCCTTGTTTGGCCGCCAGGTACCCATATTATTAGGATATATTTATTATTGTTTTCTTCAACACCAATGACAATGTAACCACCTCCAAAATTATTGAAATCATTAGCAAAAGCGCATATGGTGTGTAATATGGCTTCGGGATTCCAATCGGCTTTAAATTCAATGCGGTCAGACTCAATGACTGAGTCGTGTAGCAAGTTTAACGCGCTAATCGGCAAGTGCATTTTCAATTCCAGATTTAATCTTTCAGATCAATAAACCATTATTACACAAAATTTCAGAAAAAAATAAATTTTTTTGCAAGAAAAATAGCGCCATGTCAATGCTTATTTTTTAAATCTTTTACGGTAGTTAAAAAGAAACGAAAAAAATTTGTACGGCTATTTAAATCCGCAAGTGCAGCTATACCCACCTGAAGATCGGCGCAATATAGCAGTAGCAAAGGTACCGGATGACCCGCGATTGTACAATAACCATGAAAGAACTGTTCTTCGGGGATTTCAGTAAACACGTGATGACGGATATTAATTTGCTTATTAAGAGATTTACTGGCGATATCAATGGCGGTATTGATGGCGGCGCATAAATTTTCATGGCTTTTTATGTCGTCTATTCTACGGGCGCTAGCGGCTTGTAAAAGTATATTCTGATCTATGAGATTAAAAAAATAACTGATAGGTTCATTTAAATTTTTTGATTCTAAAATATATTTTTTTAATTTGGCTATTTCTTTCACATGGCTTTCCTGTATAAAAATATTTACCTGTTCCAGTATAGCGAGCTAAAAAACGCACAACAATCCGTTTTTTAGCGGATATTTGTAGATTATTTTTTCAATATGGGATATGTTCATATTGAACGCCTGAGCTTTAAGCGCGAAGGGTATAGGAGATTTAAAATGAAGCAAGGCTTGTATCAGCATTATAAAGGCAAGTATTATCACGTGATTGGCATTTGCCGTCATTCTGAAACATTAGAAGAAATGGTTGTTTATCGTCAATTATATGAAGATTATGGTTTGTGGGTAAGGTCTAAGAACATGTTTGAAGAAACTATTATTCATGCAGGACATCATAAACCGCGATTTCAGTTTATACGCACGATGGATACAGAAATCAAATCGGAGTCAGAATAAATCAACAAGGGCGGACACAGCGTCCGCCTCTACCGGAAACCCACCATTTCGATACTCCACTACAAAGCCTGTTTATTCCCAAAGTATCAGCGTTATTACCACAAGAGAAACGAGAGAGGACATTGAGCTGATAGCGACGACTCTTTTCATTAAAACAGTTTCTATGTGAAACTGCTTGGCAATGAAGTATATAATAAAAGCTGTTGGTCCTGAAGCTGCGATGACAAGGGCGCTCAGCCAATAGCTCTCTAAATGCAAAATGTAATTTCCAATACAAAAAGCAATGAGAGGATGCATAATATTTTTTATAAAAATAATTAACAATAAATCTTTATCAAAAATTTCCTTGTTTATTTTGATGCCACTTAAAGTTAAACCAAAAGTAAATAAGGCGATACTAGAGGCAGCGCCGCCTATATTTTGAATTGCTTGGATGATGATGGTGGGCAGATTAATTTGCCAGTAATTACAGAATAGACCAAGAACAGGCATTAAAATCATCGGCGTAGAAAAAATACTGATTAATTTTTTTACGGTGGATTTTTCTTTATGATGAATAAAATTCAGAAAAACAATAAAAATCGATTGTATCATAATAATCTGCACAAGATTACCCAGTATGCCTGCTGTCGGATCTTTTAACAAAAATGTGATGATGGGCAAGGCATAAATGGCTGTATTAACGTATCCAGACGCCAA
Source organism: Pseudomonadota bacterium (assembly GCA_052034335.1). Classification (GTDB taxonomy): domain Bacteria; phylum Pseudomonadota; class Gammaproteobacteria; order UBA6186; family Azoamicaceae; genus CADEGZ01. The sequence continues at coordinate 33,926 of JBPOIR010000007.1, forward strand.
TATTTTTATACATAAAACAGAGGCAGTACTGGTGCGATAAATAGAGACAGAGACTATTCCTGCAATAACTAAAAACGTTAAAAAGTAGCTAATAATATATTTTATATCTAGTAATGCTGTCAGATCATGTTGTAGCGTTGAGCTAAACAAAAAGCAGGGCATTGCTATTTTGAATAAAAAGAGTTCAAATCCTTCTATTTGCACAGGATTGAATATCTTTCGTCTTTGAGATATAACCCCAATGAAGATAATTACAAAAATAACCAGTAACGATTGAATTAAAGTCACAACGTAATCTCCATTACAACAGACATTTTAATCGCTTTAAAGCATTCTACTCCGATCGCTTTGTGATTAAATAGGTTGTATAAATAACTAGCATTGTTTTATCTTACAAATGTGGAATATATTCCGAATTAGTGATACTATTTAGGAATGAGTTCCGGATTAGTTTATAAGCGTCTTCTAAAAATGGCGCTGCCCAAGGGGCAGTCTGCGTTCTTATGGGGCGCTCGAAAAACAGGAAAGTCGACATATCTGCATAGCCACTACCCTAAATCGCTGTATTATGATTTATTAAAATCCGATATTTATTTGAAGTTTGCAAAAGCGCCACATTTATTACGTGAAGAAATATTGGCATTAAATAAAGCGGATTTAAATTATCCCATTATTATCGATGAAGTCCAAAAAGTACCCCAGTTGCTAGATGAGATCCATTGGCTAATTGAAAATGCGAATGCCCAGTTCATATTGTGTGGTTCTAGCGCTCGGAAGCTTAAAAGTCAGGGCATCAATATGCTGGGAGGGCGTGTTTGGGGTTATACCTTTTATCCGTTGGTATATTCAGAAATTTCCGACTTTGATTTATTGCGTGCGCTAAATACAGGGCTTGTCCCCACGCATTATTTATCAGAAAATCCACGACGCTCTTTAAAAGCGTATGTCCAAGATTATCTAACGCAAGAAATTAAAGCCGAAGGGTTAACACGAAATCTTCCCGCATTCGCACGTTTTTTAGATTCTCTAGTTTTTAGTAATGGTATGCTTGTCAATTATTCCAATATTGCCAGAGAATGCGCAATTGATGCAAAAACCGTTAAAGAATATTACCAAATTCTCATTGATACTTTAGTCGGTTATTTTGTAGAGCCATATACGAAAAAAAAGGGGCGAGATGTTATTAGCGCCACGCCGAAATTTTATTTGTTTGACGTGGGCGTTGCTAGCTTTTTGGCAAAACAAACAATTTCAGCGTTAAAAGGAAGCGAAGCAGGCAATGCATTTGAGCATTTTATTCTAATGGAATTAATGGGATATCGCGGGTTAAATGATTTGGATTTTGATATTAATTTCTGGAGAACTAAAACGAAATTAGAAGTCGATTTTATCTTGGATGGAGGTAGAATTGCAATAGAGGTAAAAATTGATGACAATGTAAAAAAGCAAGATTTACGGGCTCTTGTTGCTTTTTGTGATGAGCATAAACCCGAGCAAGCATATGTGGTTTCAAGAGATGCCCGCCCACGAAAAATGACGACTGTGGCAGGTAGAGAAATCTTAATCTTACCGTGGGAAATATTTTTAAAGAAGTTATGGAACAAAGAAATAATTTAAACGGATAGAACAAGAACGCATACATATAGATTTTAAAAAGAATTTTATAAGCGGAAGTTTTGAGCTAGAAAACTTAATAAACACTTTTTCATGCACTTACTCCTCAATATGTAGGGGAAAGTTATAGCATTGAACAGTATCTTTGAAATCCGATATTTATCGGATTAATTGCCAGGAGAGATAGCAAGACGTTAAGCAAAATTAAAGGCCAATTTATATAGCCCGTGTAGCGTAACTTTACCTTCTCCGGTGTTCGCGGGAGAGGGTGGCGCTAAGCGCCGGGTGAGGAAGGTGAGGGGAAGGGAATTAAGTTAAAACCGACTTGTGTATAACGGTATGGGGCGTCTAATCAAGCTCAATGCCCTGGTTTAGTATAAGTTGCTCTAAAATTTCGGGGTTCTCAACAACAACCTGTTTTTGAGATCGCTGCATTTTTTTTAAGATCCGTTCAAGTTGCATCGCCTGTTTCTTTGAGCCATAGATGGGCCATATTTGTGCTAAGTAGCACGGTGGAAAACTTCGGGTATATTTTGCTGCTTTGCCTTTTGAATGTAACCGGTATCGCTGAATCAAATCTGTTGTGTAGCCCACATAAAAATGATTATTTTTGCAGCATAAAATATAAACCCAAAAATCAGGCATGTTAATTACGATGGGTTAACTATTTGATTACTCATTGGGCGTTTTGGCATTAATACTAATGGCATGGATATCCTGCTTCATCAGATCACCTAAGGCCTCATAGATCATTTGATGCCGCCGCACAGCCGCTTTGCCTTCAAAAGCATCGCTTACAATCGTGAGTGCAAAATGCCCTCCACCACTTTGCGCACCTGCGTGACCCGCATGATGAGCGCTTTGATCTTCCACCGTTAGCACGGTAGGTTGCAAGCTTCCGAGCGCGGCTTTAATCATTGTGATTCTATCTTTAGCGTGTTCCATAGACTTCCTTCAGTTATTCCTGGTTTTTTAATGTGTTAATCGGTTGCTTAAAATGCTTTGCCATATAGAACCCTTGTAGCACAATAAAAACCAGCGTTAATCCCAGCGTGCCGAATAGTTTAAAATTAACCCAGGTATCGGTATCAAAATGGTAAACAACATACAGGTTTGCAATACCCATTGCTGCAAAAAAGAGCGCCCAGCTTAGGTTGAGTTGATGCCAAATTTTAGTGGGGAGCGCTACGTTTTGTTCCAATAAACGTTGCATCAGGGGTTTGTTTCCAATAAATTGGCTAATCACTAAAGCGAACGCAAGTACCCAATAAAGTGCAGTGGGTTTCCATTTAATGAATAACTCATTTCTGAAAAATAGCGTTGCGCCACCGAGTATCACAATGGTGCCGAGTGTGATGAGCGGTAATTTTTCAAATCGCCCTGTTTTGTAACGCGACCACAATACTTGTACAGCACTTGCGACAATGACGGTTATTGTTGCAATATAAATACCACCCATTTTAAAAGCAATAAAGAAAAGTACGATGGGGAAAAAATCAAATAAAAATTTCATGGTTTATCCGTAAATTTAGTGTAAAATCAAACAACCTATTTCGGTTTTTAGTGTATCAAGTTTAAAGGTGTTTGGATAGCAATCAAAAGAAAAAATAACTAGATATAAAAACAGTATTTTAGGGTTTTTGGCGCTAAACTTGCTTGAATGGCAATATCTTCGTAAAGTGTCACTGTTCTTCCATTATTTGGTTTATCTGTGTCAATAGGCTCCTGGGTACAATTATGAATAGTCTTAACAGTAGCAACAGTCATTTCAGACGTCCTAGAGTCGTTTCGGGCATTCGAACAACAGGCGCGCTGCATCTGGGTAATTATCATGGCGCCTTAAAAAACTGGGTAAAATTACAGTCAAAATATGAATGTTTCTTTTTTGCAGCTGATTGGCATGCTTTAACCACAGAATACGAACATCCGGAGCGCATCGCGCAATATACTTCAGAAATGATCTTGGATTGGCTGGGGGCTGGGCTTGATCCGGAACGCTGTACTTTTTTTGTGCAATCCCATGTACCGGAACACGCTGAGTTGCAAGTATTACTGGGGATGCTAACGCCGCTCAGCTGGTTAGAACGCGTGCCAAGTTACAAAGAATTACGTGGTAAATTAAAAGAAAAGCATCTAGCAACTTACGGTTTTCTAGGATATCCGGTATTACAAAGCGCGGATATTTTAATGTATAAACCCGAATTTGTGCCTGTAGGCGAAGATCAAGTTTCACATATAGAATTAACTCGAGAAATCGCGAGACATTTTAATCATTTATATGAAGAGCGGTTACAAAAGCCTTTTTTCCCTGAGCCAAAAGCGCTTTTAACCGAAACCGCTAAAATGCCGGGTTTAGATGGTCAGAAAATGTCGAAGTCATATCATAATACAATTGGTCTAAGAGAAGATCCGAAATCGGTGGAACAGAAGATTAAAACCATGCCAACGGATCCAGCACGTGTTAGGCGAACTGATCCGGGAGAGCCAGAAAAGTGTCCGGTTTGGCGCTTTCATCAAGTGTATTCTTCAAAAGAGACGCAAGAATGGGTACAAACAGGTTGTAGAACAGCGGGCATTGGCTGTTTGGAGTGTAAAAAACCCGTGATAGATGCCGTTTTAGAAGAACAGGCGGTGATTATTACGCGCGTAGAACCGTACGCGAAAAATCCAGCATTGGTGCAAGATATTATAAAAGAAGGCTGCAAAGTGGCGCGACAAGCGGCGGGACACACCTTGGCGGAAGTACGTGAAGTGATGGGATTATTAGAAACATGATGAACGAAATCATTAACGAATCTGCTTTAACACCCGAAGTTGCAACCTGTTATGGTTTTGTGCGAGGCGAAGCGGTTACCCATTTGCCGATGGATCTCTATATTCCGCCAGACGCAATGGAAGTTGTGCTCGAGATCTTTGAAGGGCCATTGGATCTGTTGTTGTATTTGATTAAAAAACATAATTTAGATATTTTAAATATTCCCGTTGCATCTATTACACGACAATACATGGAATACGTAGAAGTGATGTCTGCGCTTCGATTGGAATTAGCGGCCGATTATTTAGAAATGGCGGCTTTGTTGGCAGAGATTAAATCTCGCATGTTATTGCCACGTCCCGCAGAAGAAGCGGGGCAAGATTTAGATCCTCGAGCGGAATTAGTTCGTCGTTTGCAAGAATACGAACGTATTAAAACAGCTGCGGAGAACTTGGATCAGCTGCCCCGAATGGAGCGAGATTGGGTGCCGGCAAGCGCTGATGTGTCAAAATTAGAATTGATACGACCCCATCCATCGGTTGAATTAAAAGAAGTGTTACTTTCTTTTAAAGAAGTTTTAAGGCGAGCCGATTTGCAAACCATGCATATGATCCAGCGAGAAGTCTTAACGGTTCGAGAAAAAATGTCACGTATACTGAGCAATTTAGAAGGTGAAGCATTTCTTGATTTTGTGAGTTTTTTTGATGTATCAGAAGGGCGTTTGGGTATTGTGGTAACTTTTCTGGCTATTTTAGAATTGGTGAGAGAGACCATGATTGAATTAGTGCAAAGTGAACCGTTTGGATCAATCTATATAAGGGCAGCCGGATGTCAGTAGAAATGAACTTACAAGCGTTATTAGAGGCCATTTTGTTAGCGGCAGCAAAACCTTTAACAGAAGAGCAATTATTGAATTTGTTTGAGGAAGAAGAAAGGCCGTCTATTGATGTATTACGCGAAGCCTTACAGAATTTGCAAAATACGTTCGAAACACGAGGCATAGAATTAATAGAAGTCGCGAGTGGCTATCGTTTCCAAGTCAAACAAAAATGGGTTCCCTGGGTGAGTAAATTATGGGATGAAAAACCGCAAAAATATTCGCGTGCGTTGTTAGAAACATTGGCCTTAATTGCGTATCGACAGCCCGTTACGCGCGGCGAAATAGAAGATATTCGGGGTGTGGCAGTCAGCACATCCATCTTCAAAACATTGTTAGAAGATCGCGAATGGATCCGTATGGTAGGGCATAAAGAAGTGCCGGGTAGACCTGCATTATTTGCAACAACCAAAGGGTTTTTAGATTATTTTGGATTAAAGAGTTTGCAAGAACTGCCTTCTTTACCCGATATTATGAATTTGGAAACGGCTAATGTAGACTTGTTAGAACAGTCGTTATCACCCATGCCCGAAATACAATCACAATTAACAGCAGAATGTCTCGAAATGGCAGAAATGGAAGAAATGGAAGATGTTGAAGCCGAATAAAGAAAAGTTACAAAAAGTATTAGCGCGGGTTGGATTAGGCTCTAGGCGTGAAATTGAACAATGGATTGTTGCTGGCCGTCTTAAAGTAAATCGTGTGCTTGCAATATTAGGTGATCGTGTGGGGCTTGAAGATAAAGTTGAACTGGATGGTCGTCCGGTACGTCTTCAAGGGGAAGATGAGATTCCGCAAAAAGTTATCATTTATCATAAACCTGCAGGTGAAGTGTGCAGTCGTCATGATCCGGAAGGACGCCCCTCAGTGTTTGATGCTTTCCCTAAAATGCGTGGCAAACGATGGATTTTGATTGGTCGCTTAGATTTTAATACCTCAGGACTTTTATTGGCGACGACCGATGGTGAATTGGCTAATAGACTTATGCATCCCTCTTCTGAAATTGAGCGAGAATATGCTGTACGCGTTGTGGGTAGAATGGATTCGCATATCGCAGAGCGTTTAAAACGTGGCGTGAAGCTGGAGGATGGACTTGCGCGATTTGATGATATTCGAGATGCCGGAGGTGAAGGTGTTAATCATTGGTATCATGTTATTTTACGAGAAGGGCGCAATCGCGAGGTCCGTCGATTGTTTGAGTCTCAAAATTTAAAGGTAAGTCGGTTGATCCGCGTTCGATTTGGCGCTGTCACTTTGCCACGCTATCTGAGAATCGCACAATGTAAAGAAATGGATAAAAAAGAAGTCTCTGAATTACTGGCATCCGTTGGGTTGAAAACCTTTGAGCTAGGTAGAAAAAAGACTTTTTTCAGAGATGAAGAACTCGAGATACAGAGCAAGAGAACAGTGGTTAAACAAAAACCAACAACGGAATTATTGACGTTGAAAAAAACACCAACGTTTAAGAAAAACACTTACCGTAAATCGCATCCCGTGAAAAAAGTTCGTCCTCGTACACCTTGACTGTCAGAACTCATTAAGTAAAGATACAGTGGCAAAATTGTTTCGGGCAGAGGTAAGTCTTTTGTATTTTCAGCGGGATATGCATTTGCGCGGAGTGGCGTTCGAACCCGTCGCGGATTCACACTATTCACCCGTATGCTTGTATTGGTTTCTAATTCCTCCGCTAATATTTGCATCAGCCCATTTAAGGCAAATTTACTGACGCCATAAGCACCCCAATAGGCTTTACCGATCGCACCCTCGTTGGCTGTTGTAAACACGATGCTCGCATCCAAAGAGCGCTTTAAAAGTGGTAAAGTGGCTTGAGTTAATAAAAACGCACTGTTTAAATTAACTTGTAATACTTGATACCATTGTTCAATGGGATAATGTTCGAGTGGGGTTAAAGTGCCCAATTCAGCAGCATTATGCAATAGGCCATCCAGTCGGCCAAAATGGTGATCAATACTGTGCTGCAAGTCTTCGTAGTCTTTTGGGCTCGCATTGGCGAGATTAAAAGGATAAATGGCAGGCGTGGGGTGTCCTCTTTCTACAATTTCGTCATATAGCGCTTCTAGTTTTTTCACCGTTCGTGCCAATAAAATGACGGTGGCACCCTGTGCAGCGAATGTTTTGGCGACAGCGTGCCCTATGCCGCGAGAGGCACCAGTGACGAGGATAACGCGATTTTTGAGCAATTCGGCAGAAGGCGCGTCATTTTTTAGAGAGGTATTTGTATCGCTGTCTATCATAGCGGTGTATTGTACCCTATAGGCCAGCAAAATTAAAATTTGTTGGTTTGCTTGATTTTGTGCCATGATTACATAGGCTCACTCAAAAGCTAAAGTTATTTCATGCACATTCCAAAGGATCAAATAGGCTGCTAGAATTTAAAGTGTTAGAAAGAAAGAGGTGTTTGTGGTTCACATTGTGCGTACATGGTTTAATCGATATTTTTCAGATCCTGAAGCCGTTTTGTTGTTTTTTGTATTAATGCTTGGGTTTGGGCTGGTTGTCTTGATGGGTGAGATATTGGCTCCGGTGTTAGCCAGTA
>JBPOIR010000106.1:0-3621 GCA_052034335.1 Pseudomonadota bacterium
CTCTTTATACTTCTTTCAATATTGATATATATCATTTTTTTCTTCTAAGGTTTAGACTAAAATTTTTCCATAGTTCTAGTATGAACAAAAAAAGGAGAAAAAAATGGAACCTATCTTAATCATAAGACCTGAAATTGCCCTTGACGATTTCTTACCTATCTTTTTATCTTCATCTTTTGTTTTACTGTTTGGACTGTTTTATGTAGCTATTTATACGCTAGTAAAAATGGAAAGATTAAAAAAAGTGTATATGCCTTTTGCATACATTTTTTGGGCTTTACAAACATATTGTATGTATTTTGTTGCAGACAAAATTCAAAGTAATGATTTTACTATTAAAGCTTTAATGGTAACAATGGTGTGTTATTTGATTCTTCCACACTTATATTATTATTTGAATATAAGATCTGAACAAAGATATGAACAATAAATTTTAGGAGGAACAGGTGTCAAAAAAAGTTGTTTCAGTATGGACTAGTATTCCATTTTGGAGAAGATCAGCTGCGTGGGTAACTGGTTTTGCTTCAATATTACTAATTTGGTTAACATTTGATTCAATGGGTCAAATTAGTATGGGGACAGATGCAGATCTTAAGGCTGGTGTTACAAAAAGAGTACCAGGTCCAACGGTAATTAATTATAAAATTACTTACGAAATGGATACAAAAAGAGGTCATGAGGTGCCAGTTATTGGTGAAAAAGAGAAATTTTTTGGTAGAGATGATTGGACTGAAGAAGAAGCTGCAGAACTTCTACACTTAGGTAAATTAGGTTCTCAAGCTAAAAACTGTATGAATTGTCATACATTACTTGGAAATGGTGCATATTATGCTCCAGATTTAACAAAAGCTTGGTTAGATCCAGCGTGGGGACCAAATGGACCTTATTTAGGTATGACTAATTCACAAACAAAAGAAGAAGCTATGTCTAAATTTTTACAAAATCCATCACAATACCCAACACACCAAAGAATGATGCCAAATCTTGGTATTACTGAAAAAGAAGCTATGGGTCTTGTAGCATTCTTAAAACATATGTCATCAATTGATACAAACGGTTTCCCAAGAAACTTCGCAAGAATGTCAACAGATGGTGTAACAGGAGCGATTCATGGTAAATAATTTAAAATTTGAATCTCAAAAATTAGCTATTAACTATTTTGTAGTTGCAGCTATTTTATTTGGTGCTCAGTTAGTAATGGGTCTTATTGCTGCTACTCAGTTTTTATATCCGAGTTTTCTTTTTGAAATCTTCGATTTCTCTGTAGCTAGAATGGTGCATATAAATGCTTTAGTTGTTTGGATGTTATATGCAATGATTGGTTCTGTTTACTATTTATTACCTGATGAAACTGGTATTGAAACAGTGGGTATTAAACTTGGTAAAATAGCATTTTATATCTTAACAGCTGCGGTTACTGTTGTTGTTTTAGTATATATTTTGGTTCAAGTAGGACCTGCAACTGAGTCAACTATTTGGCTTATTAATGAAGGTAGAGAATATATTGAAGCTCCAAGATGGGCTGATATTGGTATCGTTGTTGTTGTTTTAGTATTCGTATTTAACCTTTTTGCAACTGCAATGAAGGGTAGACAAACAGGTATTGTAACAGTATTAATGGCAGACGTTTTAGCACTTGCTGGTCTATATCTTGCAGGTATGTTCTTTACAGATAATATCTCTATGGATCAATACTGGTGGTGGTGGGTAATTCACTTATGGGTTGAAGCAACTTGGGAAGTTTTTGTTGGTTGTTTATTATCTTATGGATTAATCAAAATCATTGGAGCTAGAAGAGAAGTTGTAGAAATGTGGCTATGGATTGAAGTTTCAATGTTATTTGGATCTGGAATCTTAGGTATGGGACATCACTACTTCTGGATTGGTACACCTGAGTACTGGTGGGAAATTGGAGCACTATTCTCAGCACTTGAGCCAGTTCCTTTAGTTGCTATGTTTGTTCACGTTATTTATGACTGGGGAAAAGAAACAGGTCTTAAAGAAAGTCACGGTTCTGGTGAAAAAACTATGAACAACTCACCTGCTTTTGCTTGGTTTGTTACAAATGCATTTGGTAACTTCCTTGGTGCTGGTGTTTGGGGATTCTTCCATACATTACCACAAGTAAACATTTATACACACGGTACACAGTTTACTTCAGCACACGGTCACCTTGCATTCTTTGGAGCATATGCAACTATTTTAATAGGTATGTTCTATATGGGTGTTCAAGGTAAAAATGGTATAAAAGTATTAAAAGCTACTTTTGAGTCTAAAATGGCAATCTTCCTTATCACGTTTGGTGTATTAGGTATGACTGTTTCTTTAACTGTTGCTGGATATGGTCAAGTACTAGTTGAAAGAGCTCAAATGGGAGCAACTTGGGAAGGATTCTTTGTATCTCAAGATATGGTATGGTTTGTACAAGGTCTTGGTTGGAGATTAGCAACTGGGGTTATGACGTTTATTGGATTTATATATTTAGTTAAAGATTTATTAACTACTTCTAAAAATCCTAACCACGAAAGATAACGAGAATATTATGTTTGAACCAATGACAGATTTGGTACCTAGTTTTTTTGCAATGCTAAATCAAGGACCAATGACTTTAACTTTGTTTCTTCACATGTTTATTATACTTCCAATGTTTTGGATTTATAAGCAAGAAAAGAAAAGATTAGAAGACGAACAAAAATAAAAAATTAAGGGCTTCGGCTCTTAATTTTATAATGTTTAATATAGTCGTGCCAAGGTTTGAATGCGGTAATACTCTTGGCTTTAAATGTAGTTATACATCAATACAAGGAAAACATCATGAAAATTGGAAAAATTTTAAGTCTAACGGCTTGTTCAGTAATAGCAGCTGGTTCTTTATTTGCGGGAAGTTCAGCAATGGATTTTGCAAACGTGTATGAAAAAGAGTGTCAAGGATGTCACGGTCCAATTCACCAAGGTGGAGTTGGTTCTGATTTAAGACCTGATGCTTTAAAGAAAAAAGAAAGACACGTATTAAGAGATGCAATTATGAACGGTGTTGCTAATACTGCTATGCCTCAATGGCAACAGTCGTTTAGCAAAGATGATGCTGATGGAATGGTTGATTGGTTAATGAATTGGAAAGATAATACAAACTTTAAATTAAATTTAGAAGAAATCAAAGGTACTTGGACAAAATTAGCTGATAGAGAAGAATTAGCTAAAAAATATCCAAATGCAGTTGATACTAAATCTGTACTAGATGTTACATTTGCAACGGAAAGAGATGCCTCTTTAGTTGACTTTATTGATAGTACAAATGGAAAAGTTTTATCAAGACATAAAGCTGGATTTGCAGTACACGTAACAGTAACAAATAAAACAAATCCAAGATATGCATATTCAATTTCAAGATCTGGAAGATTAACAATGTTTGATATAGCAGCACCTGGTCAACCAGCAATTGCTTCTGTACAAGTTGGATTTGAATCAAGAGGACTTGCAGTTTCTCCAGATGGAAAATATGTAATTGCAGGAAACTATACTCCAGGAGGAGCAGTTTTATGTGATGCTATGACACTTGAGCCATTAAAAGCTTATGATACATCAGCTGTTATTAATACAGAAGGACAAATCGAAGCTTCA
>JBPOIR010000084.1:0-6750 GCA_052034335.1 Pseudomonadota bacterium
TCTGTTCCACAGACTGCAAATGAATGGGCAAATATTGCACAGGCGAGTGATATTGTATCGTTACATATTTCCGAAAGAGATACACAAGTGAGCAGCATCAAACGTCTTGCCGATGAATATGTTAACACATGGTCTATTGAGGGACTTTTTGAAGAAGCGTCTGAAAATGTTGGATTTGCTTGGGGAACGCATGAAGAAGAGTTGCCAAAAGCAATGGTTAAAAATCGGATGGATGGAGAAAAATGTCGCATTATTGAACTTAATCAGTTGGGTGTAGAAACACAAATAAATAGCTGGGTTCCGAGTAAAGGCATGTTTACAGGTTTTTTGATGCCTCATGTAGAAGCCTATTCTATCGCTGAATTATTTAGCCGAAGAGTATTGGATAATAGGTATCAGCCTACAGTACATTTTGTTTATCACCCCTGTCTGGATGCGATAGATTCTATGCGTGATGCCATGGCTCAAGGTTGGGTAAATATAAATCACAAGCGTCTTCTAGGGGATGATATTCTGGAAGGTAAAGATGAATTAGGGATCTTGGTTGTGCGAAAGCACTCCCCTGATATTTATTGGTTTGGATCTCGACTTGATATTAAGGAAGCGCGAAGTTTAATTCCGCATAACAATGCGACTTCAGTACAGGTTGCTGTTGGCATATTGTCGGGTCTCGTATGGATCATTGAAAATTCGCAGTGTGGGATAGTTGAGCCAGAGCAAGTTGATTTTAAGCGGGTTTTAGAAATAGCTGCTCCATATCTTGGAGAATTTGGAGGACATTGGGCAAAATGGCCTGAAGAACATTTCCCCAAAATGACAGGGCATGCTTTAAAACAACATTTTTACAATTCATCAAAAGAAGTTACTTAATTCAGTGTTAAATCAACAAGGGCGGACACAGAGATCCGCTCTTGCAACCTCATTAGCCCTTAAGATAAACTTTGTAACCATTTTTTCGCATCATTGCTAATCTTATCATCTTGTATAGCAAGATCAAGAAGGGCTTTTTTAGGCTCAGAACTGTCTCCGTACATATCATCAAGCATTGTATTCCAAAGGCTTAAAACGTCGGAAGGTGCAACTTTGCCGACCTTGGCGAGAATATCATAAATCCGTTGTCGCCAATAGGAATCCATCGCTTGGTCTAGCCACGATACAATTTCGGGGGTTAAACCGACTTCTTCAAGGCCCTTACCCTCGCCGAACCCTTTTTCAAATATTTTGGTTCGCAAATGGGCGTATTTTTTGCCGTATAATCCATTGATTAACAGCATACATTTTTTACCCAAACGAATACCTATTTCAGATTTTGGATCATGGCTAAGATTATTGATAATTTCCCCCACTAAAGTAGACCAGTTTTTTTCAAAAGTGGCTTTTTGTGCTGGAGTATAATTAGTTTTTAACTCGGTTTCAAAAGCGACATATTGTTTTAATTCTTCAGGTGTAAATATTTCTTTAACCCAAGAATGTTCCAGTTGCTGTGTCATACGATATACCTCGATTAATTGAATAATAGTTTCCCACGGAATGGATTTATTGTCTTTTACACCAGAAACAATGCTTTTTAGTGTTTCGCTTGCATTAAGCAATGCATTCGCTTTTTGTTGCAAAAATTGAGCTTGTGCTGCAAAATGCTCTAGCATTCCCGCATCATCTGTCAGCAATGCTTTAATTTGTGACAGCTCAAAACCAAAAAACTTCAAAGCAACAATCTGTTGTAGTTGCAACAAATCCTTTTCGGAGTAGACACGATAACCATTGGCCAATCGAACAGAAGGCTTTAATAAATCAATACGGTCGTAATGATGCAGTGTTTGCACCGATACACCTGTTAACTTACTTAAGTCTTTGACAAACCATTGGGTCATCGTTTCACCTCCTTATTTTCAAAGATAAGGTATATAGCAACTATAGAGTCAAGGTTTTTAATGTTGTCCGTGTCCAGACTTGACCCCTTTCCCTTTAAGCGATACTGTTCCATGGTATAACACAAATATTTTTTTCTATAGAAAATGCTTTTTGAATAGGCGCTACAAAATATCCAATGGCGTTACTATATTTTTCTAAAAAGCTTTTCATTCCTCTTTGCCTGTACGGTGATATATCATCTGTTGTTACGCATTCGATTCCAACCAATTTATCTTTAGTCTTTAGTACTAAATCAATTTTTGCACCTCCTCTTGTGCGATAATAATATATTTCTGGTTTAAACTTTCCTGAGTACTCATATTGTGCCAGTATTTCATTTATTATCAATGTCGTTAAACTAGCATGCCGAGAAACTAATGTATTTTTCCCACCACGAAGCGCATTTAATACGCCAGAATCAAAAATTTTATACATTGGTCGACCACGTGGATTTTCAAATGCGGGAATTTTGTAAATTAAAAATAATGATTCAAGGGCTCTTAAATGTTTTTTAATGGACTCATTTGTTGTGCCAAAGTCAGAGGATAAGCGAGGAATTGAAATGAGTGGTTCTAAAGAGAGATGGATTAGCAAATTATATGCTATTTCACTATCATATTCAGCATCTTTTAACTGCTTTAAATCTCTGTAACAAATTGCCTCAACCCAACTGTTTATTAACCCCATGCGTTCATCTAGATCATTTAGTCTACAAAATATCGGCATTCCTCCTCGGTCAATCCAAGTTTCAACAGATTTAGGATCGATGATTTTTTCAGTTGAAAAATTTAATGTTACCCACGGGTTTACAAAACCTTTATTGTTTAATTCGCGTACAGTCATAGGATAGAGTTTAGTAATGCCCATACGCCCGGCTAATGATTCTCTAACACCAGATTTAGAGGAAAATTCTACGGATCCTGATAGGGTGAAAGCGCCATTATGACGATTTTTGTCAACCAGTGCTTTTATAGAATCAAAAATATGGGGTACTTTGTGTGCCTCATCAATGATTAAATGTTTGTCCTGATTGAAACTTTCATCTATCAGTAATTGAGCCGGCGCTCTTTGAGCTCTTTGCGCGATTTCTTTCTCATCAAAGGTAATATAGTTTGCATCTTCTAATTGGGACCATTGATGCATAAGAAAAGTACTTTTTCCAACCTGTCTTGCTCCCAGCACCCCTAAAACAGGAAATATTTTTGCTCGTTTTAATAAAACGCCCGCAATATGGCGATTTCTAGTATGCATAAAGTACCTGTATTATTTAATGATTAAGCTGTAATATTACAGGTACATTCAAAAGGGGTCAAGTCTGGACATGGACAAAATTTTGTCTCTGATCCAGACTTGGCCCCTTTTCCCATAAATATAGTTGTTATGCTTGGCTAACCATGCCGAATAGCTAATTATATATACAGTATTTTTTTATTAAGAGTAAATAATGTGCATAAGTAGCTGATCCAGGAACAGATCGAACCATTTTCCAGGCATCAATCATGTGCTTTCGAGTCTTTCCTTTTTCTGCTGCATAGAAATCTCTTTGAAACTGATTAAACTGGAACTGTTTTTCTATAAGAGGCTTTTGTGTAAGAGATTTCTTCTCTGCTTTTGATTTCAGCCAGCCATCAACCAAATTCCCATAAGTTAAATTACAATTTATGTTCGGAATTTTTGAGAACTGCCGGAGGTAAGCATTAAAATGAAAATGTGAACCAATAGCATCAACAAAAAAAAGTTTAGTTTCAGCATCATTTTTATAATTTACAACAGGCGTGTTTCTAGTAATGCGTTGTTCGCTATCCCATTTCCCTTGGCGTTTGATTTGTGGCGATGATTTTTCAATTTTTCCTGTGGTTAAGAAGAATTCGATGCGGTGTGATAACTCAATTTTTCCGCCCCGAATCGGTAATCCATTGCTTTTACAAAATGCAATTAATTCTTTTTTGTTCCAATAAAATTTCTTAAATACTTCAATGTTGGTTATGCTCGTTAGCGCGGGTCTTTCAATTTTTATCAGCATCAATTTATCATCTTGTATCATAGCAGTTTTCCCACAGCGATATCTGGAGGACCACATTCATCGCCAGCCGGATCATTAAAGGACATTTCGATATACCCATTTTTTTTATAAAATGCTAATGCTGCCGGGGAGGCTTCGGCATGAATGCTGTTATAACTTTGGCTTTTAAGCCATTTTTCACATAAGGCTAAAAACTGTCCGCCAAAATTGTTATTTCTTTTGGGTTCATCAATAACAATAATGCGCATGGCGGCTCTGGCCTCTGGCCTCTGGCCACAGCTGAATATGTGCATAACCTATAATTTCAGTGCCTTGATACAAAATAAAATGAACATGGTCAGGATGATTAAAGGTCCAGTGGTAAGGGTCTGCGATGTTAACCTTGCCAAAAAAATATTTTTGGCGAAAATGTTTGGCGGCATCCCATTCTTCAGTATCCGTGCATTTCAGCATACGTACTCGATCAAACCCAGCGTCTTGTAGCACCTTACGAATAAAAGAGCCTTTTCGCAAGGTATAACTCGCAAAGAGAGCATTATCCTTTTTTTCAAATGAAGTACTATCGGTCAAAAGATTTTGTTTCAGTGCTGCATATTCATCACGTACGTTAGAATTTTTTCTTAAGTAATCCCTAAAAAGAAGATTGCCTTCTATTTCAGGATGCCCACTTTCGTAAACATGCAGATTAACTTTGACGGCATCTCTTTTTGTAAAGCCATATTTAAAGGGTATGTTCCACTCTCCTTTATAATCAAAACCTGCTTTTTCTAAATTCAGGATAGATTTTATGCCGTCTTTAACAACTGCAATGATGTCAATCTTAGGTTTAGCACTTAAGCCGGGTACACTCGTTGAGCCAATATGATGAATGGCGATAAAATTATTTCCCAATGCATTCTTGATACGACTGGCCTCAACTTCAAACATTTTAGGCCAATCGGGATCGTAGGGAACAACCTCAATATTTTTGGTTTGTTTCATCATTCGTCCCCACTGTTATTATCTAGCAAGAATCCGCCGACTTGAGCATCCCATAAGGTTTTATATAACCCATTCCTACCCAGAAGTTCTGTATGCGTGCCATCCTCTACAATTTTGCCTTGATCAAATACCATGATGCGATCCATCTGCAGAAGCGTGGATAGGCGATGGGCAACGATAATCGTTGTTTTACCCTGCATTAATTCCCACAAGCTTTCTTGGATATTGCTTTCAGTCACAGAATCAAGCTGTGAGGTGGCTTCATCTAAAATCAAAATCGGGGCATTTTTTAAAATGGCGCGAGCAATTGCAATCCGCTGCCGCTGACCACCCGATAATTTAACGCCGCGTTCTCCCACCGGAGAAGCATAGCCTTCTGGCAGCTTAGAGATAAATTCATGGGCGTGCGCTTTTTTTGAAGCCAGAATGACTTCTGCATCGGTGGCATCAATGCGTCCATAACGGATATTTTCCATTAAAGTACGATGAAAAAGCGAAGCATCTTGTGGGATCATGGCGATATGGCGACGTAGGCTATCTTGGGTGATGTCACGAATATCTTGGTCATCAATGAGGATACAGCCGTCAGTCACATCGTAAAGTCTCAGAATTAAATTGACGAAAGTGGATTTTCCGCCGCCAGAATATCCAACTAACCCCACTTTTTGACCCGCTTCAATGGTTACGGATTTCTTTTGAAAAAGAGGCTCTGTGCCTTTATAGTGGAATTTAACGTTAGAAAAAGTAATTTGGCCTTTGGTGACGACTAAATTTTGTGCACCTTTTTTATCCATTATTTCTTGTGGCACAATCAGGCAGCTGAGACTCTGCTTACATTTACCAACGGCTTCATAAAATTCATCAACTTGCGACATTGTATACCAGGTCATGTGGCCGACTTCCATGCTTAATCCTAGAATAAGCGCAAAATCACCCACACTGATAGCACGGCTTCCGTATAAGTGAATTAAAAAATAAACCATGAAGCTAAGCATAATAGCAATCAGTGCGCCTTGAACAGAATGTAGCTTTAATAAAAACATTTCTTTTTTTTGAAAAGTTGTTTTGGTGATACCCAAGGATTTTTCAAGGCGGCATACTTCATAAACACGTCTGGCAAAAATTCCTACTGCGCTCACATTTGTAATGGCGTCTACTAATTGACCTGAAATGGCGGACTCAGCATCGGTATGTGTATCGGATAACTTTACCAGACGTTTGGACATAAAAAGGCTAAAAGAAGAAAATGTTATAAGCCATAGCACCAATGTATAAAAAAACTTCGGATTTACAGAGTACATACTGATTAATGCAACCAATAGCAATGAAAAGCCTCGAATAAAATCGGATGATATGCGGTGTAAAATGCGTTCTATATTGTCGGCAAGTATATTAATTTGACTAGCAATGCGGCCTGATAAATTGGCATGAAAAAATTGATGAGAAGAGCCAAGGACAAACCTAAAAACTTCGCTAATAATTTGATTTTTAATCACGGGTTGAAATTTATAATTTAAGTATCCAATCGACCGCCAGGTAAAATTATCAAATACGATAAAGTTCAATACAAAAAGCGTGGCTATCCAACTTAACAACGAAATATTTTCATTCGGCGATAAAGATAAAGCGTTAATCATCGTTTTAATCAAGATGCTATTGAAAGGGCCCCAACAACCAGATAACATTGCAATACAGGTATAGATTATAACGATGTATTTGTATGGCTTTAAAAAGTGCCACACAAAAGACCCTAAATTTTTTGATAGTGTGTTATTCATTTTTTATCCATTGTGTGAGATCAAATAATTGCATATGCCCACTCTAGACGAGAGAGA
>JBPOIR010000021.1:0-17250 GCA_052034335.1 Pseudomonadota bacterium
AGGATAAAACCAGGTCTCACGCCATTGACTCGAATATTCTCGCTTGCCACTTCAACAGAAAGACCAATGGTTAAGGTATCAATCGCACCCTTTGATGCCGCATAATCAACATATTCTCCTGCTGATCCCAGACGCGAAGCAGCAGAAGAGACATTAACAATAGCACCTCCGTTTCCACCATGGATCGTAGACATGCGTCGCACAGCTTCGCGAGCACAAAGAAAACAGCTTGAAACATTGGTACTAAAAATTCTTTGTAAACGCGCAAAATCTATTTTATCAACACGCATTTTTGGTTCGAGAATACCGACATTATTTACTAAGGCCGTTAATATGCCTAGCTCCTTATCAACAACTTTAAATAGTTTTTCTACCTCTAATTCTTTGCTAACATCCGCTTTCACAGCTATAGCTTGTCCACCATTTTTATAGATCAGATCTACAATTGCATTTGCTGCTGCATCATTTCTCATGTAATTTACGCAGACTTTATAACCTAATGATGCTGCTTTTATCGCTGTAGCAGCTCCAATTCCTCGGCTACTCCCGGTAACTATAATGACTTTTTGCATGATACTTTTAGATCCAATTGAAGGGTTTATTCATAATGCGACCACATGCGAATAATTTTTACGATATGTTCGGTTTTTAATACTTGATACACTAGACGATGTTGCACATTAATACGTCGCGAGTAAGCACTCAGTAAATCCCCTACCAATTTTTCATACGGCGGTGGATCCTGAAAAGGATCGACTTTCAAAATTTCGAGCAAAACCTCAACTTTTTTCCTAAGCCCCCTTAAAGTGAGCTTTTTCGCGTCTTTCTGTGCGTCTTTAGTATAAACAAGCGCCCAACTCACCAATCAAGATCTCGATCACACGCATCAGGCGGCGTTTCTAGCCCACGTTTGATAGACTCGCGCATATTGGGAATAGACATTAAAAACAAAGTCTCCTGAATTGAAGACCAGTCTTCTTCAGAAACCAATATCGCATTATGGCGCTTTCCTGTAATCAAAACAGGCTCATGATGCAAGGAAACCTCATCCACAAGCTTATAAAGCTGGGTACGCGCTTCGCTGACGGTTAAAGGGGACATACACGTTTTCCTCCAAAAATGATTCTCATAGCACAAGCGTACTCAATTTCGTACGATTATGCAAGGTGTATATATGGACACCTTCAGGAATTAATGCCAAACTAAACATCAATCACGCTATATCAATTTACCCTTTGAAAATTTCTCTCTTGGAAGAGGGCTGCGAGTAAGCTCGCAAGGGATGTTAAGAAGTTAAGGAGAACACTATGCAGATCATCACGCGGCTTTTATTGGGATTTTTGTTATATCTAGCTGCAACGCCCGCTCTGGCAAACAACAAAATATTAATTTGTACGGACACTAACTTTTGGTATCCTTTTACTTATCTTAAAGACAATAAACCTACCGGTCTCCATATTGATATCATTAAGACAGCACTGCGTGATTTAGGATATGAGGCTCAATTTAAAACCACTTCTTGGAAACAATGCTTAAGCGATGCAGAACACGGTCTTGTAGATGCTGTTGCAACAGCCTCTTATCGCGATGATCGCGCTGCTTACCTTAACTACCCGGAAGGCGCTGCCGTTGATAAAAAATCTCCTTGGCGCGTATCACAAGTCGGTTATGTATTAGTTACGTCCTCATTTGACAAACAAGGCAAAAAAAATACTTACCACTTCGACGGAAATTTTAAAAAAGTACCAGAACCTGTTCGCGCACCGATTCATTACTCTGTTGTTAAAGATCTCGAAAAAGAGGAATTAGAAGTACATGAAGGAAAAAATTCGTTATATAACTTCAAGCAATTAGCAGAAGAACACACCGGATCTGTCGTTGACATTGAAGACGTCGCGCTATATTTTGCAACAAAACCCCAGTTTGCAGATAAATTAATAATCCAAAAAAAGCGTTTAAATTATAAATCCTACTTTCTTGCTTTTTCAAAATCGGGTTCTATAAAGCGCGATGCGTCAGAAATCATCTGGACAAAAATTGCCAAGATCCGCGATAACCCAAAGCAAATAGCAGAATTTTTAAAGAAGTATTAAGAGCAATTCGCTATAAAGAACCAACCTTAGGTTCAGTACCTTGTGATAACCGTTGTATATTGGCACGATGACGCCAAAATAAAAATGCACTCATGATAAAAACAGGAATAGCATATTGGATATTCAACAACCAAAAAGTATAAATGGGTGATAACAGCGCCGCGACTAATGCCGCCAAAGAAGAAATCCGAAAACAATAGACGATAATGCCCCATGTTCCCACGCTAAGAAGCCCCAGAGGCACAGAAAGCGCAAGAAGCGTACCAACCGCTGTCGCAACGCCTTTGCCACCTTTAAAACCAAAAAAAATGGGGTACAAATGCCCTAAAAATGCAGAGAGCATCACCAATCCTACAAACTGAGCCATTGGATCAATGTGCATTGCAATAAAAACAGGGATGAGCCCCTTCAGGAGATCGCCAAACAATGTCGCAATGGCCGCTTTTTTGCTACCAAGGCGTAGTACATTCGTAGTTCCCGGATTTTTAGAGCCTGCAGTGCGAGGATCGGGCAAGCCTGCCAAGCGACACACAATCACAGCGCTCGACAGTGAACCAATCGCGTAAGCCAATAAACAAAATATTATCAAAGTTAACATGCTATATTTCATCTTGAAAGTAGAATTCAAAATGGTATCATGATGAAAATGTATTTAACATAGGATTTTTAGGAACGTGTACGTTTCGGGGTGTGCCCATTAATACTTTATTACCTAATCAAATGCCCATACCCAGCCCAGAAGCATTCCAACATAGCATGCAGCTGCTAGCACATATTTTTTCTGAAATTAAGCATCATGATGGAAAAATCCCCTTTGCGAAATATATGGATCTTGCGTTATATGCCCCCGGACTCGGATACTACAGCGGCGGCATGCAAAAATTTGGCGTGCGCGGCGATTTTGTGACGGCGCCTGAACTCTCCGCCCTTTTTTCAAAATGTCTGGCACATCAATGCCAAGAGATTTTAGAAAATTTGGGGAGTGGAGATATTTTAGAGATCGGTGCGGGCAGCGGGCAAATGGCTGTCGATATACTTTTGACACTGACTAAAGCAAATGCGCTACCAAACTATTATTATATTCTCGAATTAAGTGCCGATTTAAAAAAGCGTCAACAAGAAAAAATAGCGGCGCTATGCCCCGCGTTTTTTAACCGTGTCGTGTGGCTGGAAACGCTTTCACTGCCTGATTTTAAAGGTGTGATACTCGCCAACGAAGTATTAGACGCCATGCCTGTTCATCAATTTCAAATACACCAAAACATATTACATGAAGTTGAAGTCACTGCACAAGATAACAAACTCCAGTATCAAATATCTCCGACAAACAACCCACGTCTTTTAGCACATTATCATGCTCAAACCTGGCCAACGGAATACATTTCCGAAATTAATTTACACTTAAAGCCCTGGATAATGAGCCTCTCGGATATTTTAAAGTCTGGCGTTATATTAATCATTGATTACGGCTTTCCTCAGCATGAATATTATCACTCCCAGCGATCGATGGGCACTTTAATGTGCCATTATAGGCATTACGCACATCATGATCCTTTTTTATACCCAGGATTACAAGATATAACAGCACATGTAAACTTTACAGCCATCGCCGAAGCTGCCAGCGAAGTTGTGCTCGATGTTTTGGGGTACACCTCACAAGCTGCTTTTTTATTTGACACTGGACTGATGACGTTGGCAGAACAATACAATGCGACAACCGATAAAGAAACCCTTGTTCGCAATCACGCTATTCAAACACTTACTTCTCCTGCAGAAATGGGAGAATTATTTAAAGTGATTGCATTGGGTAGAAATTTTGAAGAAACTTTGATGGGATTTAAGCTAATGGATCGACGCTATACGCTTTAGGCTCGGTGTAAAAATTATTTTTGCACAGCCTCTTAATCAAAAGCTTTTTCAATCGCGCGTGCGCGTTGTTGATGTAGCCGCACACCCAGCGCCGCACCCTCTAACCCTGCATCCATTAAAGGCTTAATCAAAACTGCTTTTGCGACTTGCAAGGCTTCTCGCATTCTGTCTGCTTGCGGATACGGTGTCGTGTCTCGTCCCAAACGACCTCTTGCATCCGCTTCACACGCAAGCAAGAATTTTTCAAACCGTTCAGGTTGTCTAAATGCATCTAAACGCTCTAAGGTTTTTAAAAGTGTGGTGGGTTTTAATTCAAATGCGCGATGACAATGTAAATGAAAACGACTGACCAATTTGGCTAAATCGCCATATTCTTTGGGTACACGATACCGTTTACAAAAAGCTTGAATTAATGGCACGCCCCGTTCTTCATGTCTTTGATGACTAGGCCACATTTCGGGCGGGCTTTCGCCCTTACCTAAATCATGACACAGCGCTGCAAAGCGCGTTAATTTCTCTTCAGAAAGCTTGGTTGCGATGCCTAAGACCATCATGACATGTATGCCTGTATCTATTTCGGGATGATGTTGTTCTGACTGTGGGATCCCCCACAATTTATCGAGCGCAGGCCAAATTCGTTGTAATGCCCCACATGCACGCAAGACTAAAAAGAATTGAGCAGGATCAACTTCCCCTAAAGCACGATGCATTTCTTGCCAGACACGCTCTGCGACTAACTCATCAACCTCATGTGAAGCAACCATTGAACGCATTAAATTGATCGTTTCTGGTGCTACGGTAAACCCTAATGGCGCAAATCTGGCAGCAAAACGAGCAATGCGCAAAATACGCACGGGATCTTCCGCAAAAGCAGGCGACACATGTCGCAAAATTTTATTTTTAAGATCTGTTTGACCCTGAAAGGGATCGATAATGTCACCTTGTTCGGTTGTTGCCATCGCATTAATCGTTAAATCCCGACGCGATAAATCTTCTTCTAATGTAACATCCGGACTGGCATAACATTCAAACCCATAATAGCCCTTGCCGGTTTTACGCTCGGTACGTGCTAATGCATATTCTTCTTGGGTTTGAGGGTGTAAAAAAACAGGAAAATCTTTGCCAACGGGCTTATAACCCTCTGCTAATAACGCCTCGGGGGTTCCACCGACGATAACCCAATCTCGCTCACGTTGTGGCAAGCCGAGTAATTTATCGCGAACTGCACCACCCACTAAATAAACTTGCAAACAGTACCTCGCTCAAAAGAGAATGTTGTTTTTGCACGGCGCCTCACTATCGGGAAACTTCATAACTTAATAATTTTATGCCTAACAAGATTAAAACACCGCCTGTAAAACGTTCTAACCAATGTTTAAACGCATCAATCCTTTTGCCAATAACTGGGTTTGTAAAAAAGAATGCCACCAAGATAAACCAAAATAGCGCCATTGAACTTATCCAAGCGCCATAAAAAATTTGTGTCGGTATTGCTGTGCTTGGAGAAAGCATGACTGAAAAAAAGCTTAAGAAAAACAAACACGCTTTTGGATTTAAAAGGCTGGTCAAAATTCCATTGTAAAATCCATTATGTTCTCGTACAGGATTTGTAGTCGTTATGGCAACTGTTGACTTATCTTTTGCGATAGCCGGTTTTGCGCGAATGCCTTTATAGCCCAAGTATAAAAGATAAGCTGCACCTAAAATTTTCATGATTGTAAAGGCAACAATCGATTGTGCAATAACAACGCCTATCCCAAATAAATTAACAGCGACATGGCAAAGATTTGCCATCGCAATACCCATGGCAGTATAAACCCCTGAAGTACGACCATGTGCTAAGCTATTTTTTACCACCATGGCAAAATCAGGCCCAGGGCTGATAATCATCAACGCCGCTACCAAGGTTAACATAAAGAATTCGGTCATGATCTAGCCCTCTTTATTACCAAGTCTGATTATTAACTATTTTTTATGGCGAGTCAAGAGTACATTAAGATAAAGCATGCAAGGATTGCGCTGCATTCCAGCGTTTATTTTTATATCGCACAAAGAAACAAACCGCATTTAAAAATCCATACATTGCCCATAATATCCAAGTCATAATGGGTGAAGCGCCAAAATAGATCACGCATATAGCCGTTGGAATGACTGAAAACACCCAAGCACTCACGCTGTTCATCCACATCACAAATTTTGTATCGCCCGCTGCGGTTAATATTCCGCCAATCATCCATGAAAACGCATCGAACATAAAATATACCCATAACCATCGCAAGGCTATCGCCACTTGATTTTTTAACTCTTCGTTTAACATTAAGGATGAATCGACATTGAAAAAAAGAACTGCTAGTTTCTCAGAAAAAAAGAAAACGGGCACAATCAAAAATAACATAATGATCAAAATTATTTTAATACTGGAACGCAACGTTCTAGACAAAACTTCTTCGCGATTTGCACCAATATAATTGGCAGCAACCGTTGTGATGCCTTTTTGCAAACCCAAAAACCCCACAACAAATAATACAGAAAAGCTATCACCAATGGTAAATACCGTCACATGGTTTACACTCACAAAAGCTAAAATTTGAATTAAAACACTCCAGGCGATTGCATCCATAACGTTTGCTAATGCGTTAGGAACACCAATGCGCAAGATACTTGAAAATAGTTTTGGCTTAAATTTCCACTGATGTGTGCCATGTGTTTCTCGGTGTCGATACCGCAAAAAAACGGCCAGCAGCACAACCACCTGAACCATTTGCGCCACACCCGTTG
This sequence comes from Pseudomonadota bacterium, assembly GCA_052034335.1. Lineage (GTDB taxonomy): Bacteria > Pseudomonadota > Gammaproteobacteria > UBA6186 > Azoamicaceae > CADEGZ01. The sequence continues at coordinate 6,741 of JBPOIR010000021.1, forward strand.
CAATAGCAGCGCCCTTGGCACCTAAAGCCGGCACAAAATCATCCACCCCAAAAATCAAGAGAAAATCCAATATAATATTTAAAACGTTACTGAGAACAGTGGTAAACATCACAAGCTTTACGCGCCCACGCCCTATAAAAAAAGAAGATAAGGCAGCCGTGATTGGAAAAGTAGGTCCGAATAACATTAAAACTTTAAAAAACGGAATGCCTTCTAGAACATAATCTGGATTAGAAATAAAGAGGGGGCCAGCAAAAAGACCCAACGGAATAAAAATAAACCCGGTCATCAGCGAGAACCAGATCATCTGCCAGACAGGCTCCCCCATCCTGTTAAGTTTCTTTGCGCCGTTATACTGGCCAACGAAAACCTCTGCAATAGAGGCAATACCAATAGCACCTAACTGAAAAATACTGAATATTAACCAAGCAAGCACCGCTGCATTCATCGCTCCGGTGTTGTATCGGGCCAAAATAAGACGGTCGAAAAAAACCATCACATTGACAGACAGTATTGATAAGATCAGGGGATATGAGATAGCCCAGAGTTCTTGAACACTGCCTTCAGAGTAGCGGGTGAGCTGGCCGCGAAAGTTCATCATTGTAAATTAGAGATGACCTCCTGTCAGATAGATATCATATCGATTACTTTTGCCTTTGACAACAAAGCTGGGAGCGCTTCCCTTCAGGACAGGTGCCTGCCGTTGCCGCTTCACCACAACCCGCTTTCGCGCCTTCTTAAGCGCCAAGGGCAGCAGCATATCCGCATCCTGATCGTCTCCCACTATATTACGTATGAGCCGCATTTCGATTTTGGTCAAGGCGCTTTTGTCGCGATGCGGAAACATGGGATCTAAATACACCACATCTGGGCTGTTTCCTGGGGTTATGGCGTCTAAAATTTTTTTTGCGTCATCGCTAACAACCGTCATAAATTGCGTCACCGCTACACCTTTTGCGTCTTGGCTCGCACGCGACAAGCCATCTATTAATAATGTTGCGATGATAGGAGAACGCTCGACCAGCTGTACCCTGCATCCAAGCGACGCCAAGATAAAAGCATCCCGCCCTAACCCTGCTGTTGCATCTAAGACTGTGATTTGTTTGGCACCCGCCTTCAACCCAGCCGCTCTCGCGATTGCTTGGTTTCTACCTCCGCCTTTTAGCCAGCGGTATCCAAACGGGCCTGTTAAAAATTCTGCGGAGATAACGTGCGGTGTTTTATCGTGTTTAGAAACCAATTCGATGCGATCTTCTGTTACATGTAGCAGGGTGAATGTATTCTCTAAAAAATTATACCCTGCTGATTTAGCCAGTGGCAAATTAAGTGTTTGAGCAAGTTGTTCTGCTTTTAACTTACAGGCGGGCGTTTGCCACGAAACTATGAGCGACAAATGATACAGTTTGTAATCTCCACATAAACAATATAACAAAAGAAAATGATAACTGTCATCAGCATGGGCTTTCCACCAAAAACTTGATAGCCTCGCTCAAATTTTTTATCTCGCGAGTATCGTGTACACCACACCATTAACGCCGGAAAAATCCCAAACAATAGTGCTGCAAGTATACCCGCCAAACTTAAGACATGGCTAAAAGCCGAGGGATAAAATAAAACAACCAGCAAAGGAGGCGTATAAATGCACCCGAGTAAAAAAAGGCGGTGTAATCCTGTTTTTTTTTGTATGTCTAGTCCATCGGCTAAAAAATGAAACAAGGCCAAGGACACGCCCAGCAAAGAGGTAAAAATAGCAAACAGTGTAAACCATCGGCTACTTTGCGTAATCCAGGCATTCCCCGTAATGTGTTCTAACGCAACAGCGACGCCAGTTCCATCATCGTGATGTTGTATCAATGTTTCAAAACTATTCACTCCCGAGAGTGGAATTATGCCCAGCGCAACCCATTCCCACAACAAATAAATAACCAATGGAATAAGGCCGCCTAATACAACCACATAACGCAAGGCCAACACATCACGATTTAAATACTGGGTTAAACTGGGAATAATAGGAGCAAATCCAAAAGCGGTAATAATCAAAGGCAAGGTTGGCGGAAGATGCGTTAAATCTATCTGGCTAAGCTTAGCCATTTCGACGCTGGGTGATGCTGAAACAATGAGCATAACATACGTTAAAATTAAACCGTACATCAGATAGCGATTCATCTGTTCGACAACCACAGTGCCATAAAAAACAATCAAACCGAATATAAAAATTAAGCTCATCATCACAACGTTTGGGGACACATTGAGATCAAATTTTTCAAGCGTTTTTAAAACCCAAGCGCTACTACCCGTCAGATAAGCAACGATCAACGTGTATAAAAATAAAAGATAAACAATCCAAGCAATCGTTTTTCCGAAAATGCCAAATGTTAAATGTGTCATCGAAATTAAATCTTTGTCACCTGAAAATCGCAAATTCATTTCGAGTAACAATAACGCAGAAATTGTCATAAAAAACCAACACACCAAAAATGCAAATCCACTTGGTATAAACCCACTGTTGGCAGTACTTAAAGGTAAGGCGAGCATCCCGGCACCTATAGCCGTACCACTCGCCAATAAAATGCCCCCGAACACTTTGTCTTTATTGATCATCATTCCCCCAGATCATATTCCTTCGTTAGAAAACAATGCATCAACTAGCATCGCGGCTTCAAAGGGTCGGAGATCATCGATCCCTTCTCCAATCCCGACAAAACGAATCGGGATTTTAAGTGTTTTGGCAATATTAAAAATCATACCTCCTTTCGCTGTACCATCTAGTTTTGTGAGGGTTATTCCTGTAACACCCAACGCTTCATTAAATTTTTGAGCTTGCACCAACGCATTTTGCCCTATGCCAGCATCCAGCACTAACATAATTTCGTGTGGTGCTTGTTCATCTAATTTACGGATTACCCTAACCACTTTTTTTAATTCTTCCATAAGCGACTCTTGTGTATGTAATCTGCCTGCTGTATCGGCGATTAACACGTCAAACTCTTTTGCTTTGGCTGCTTGAAAAGCATCAAAAATAACAGAAGCACTATCCGCACCCATATGCTGAGCAATAACGGGCGTATGGTTGCGTTCACCCCACACTTTAAGCTGCTCTATCGCTGCTGCACGAAAGGTGTCGCCTGCAGCAAGCATAACTTTTTTTCCTTCTGCTTCAAGTTTTTTAGCCAGTTTACCAATGGTTGTCGTTTTACCTGCACCATTAATACCGACCATTAATATCACAAAAGGTTTTTTGTCACTTAAAACCAAAGGCTCTTCGGAACTTGATAAGAGTTGATTGAGATCTTGTTTAAGCGCTAAAGCCAAACCTGCAGGATCAGAAAGCTCGCGACGATCTAAGCGCTTTGTTAAATCCTGCATAATTTGTTCGGTGGAACTCAAACCAATATCGGCGGATAATAAAAAAGTTTCTAATTCTGCAAGGAGTACGCTATCAATTTCTTTTTTGCCCAGAAACACATTCGTCAGCCCTTCTGAAAAAACCGCACGCGTGCGACGTAGCCCGTCTTTTAAGCGAGTGAACATGCCCTTTGCTTCGGGTGCCTTTAGTTCCGAATTCTTTGCTTGCGAATCGTTTGATTCAGAGGTCTCCGTTTTTTTGCCCCATTTTAGAAAATCCAACATTTTATTTGCCTATTTGTTAATAACGCCAAAGCGCACAGGATACCGCAGAAGAGCTATTTATACCAATGGGCGGAAAAGACAGACGAATTGAAAATAATGTGTCTGTATCCAGACTTGACCCCTTAGTGCTCCCTTGGTGTATACTCCCCTTTCCTTAACGCTAATCTAGGGAATAGATGATGTACTTCAAAAATATACGCTTATGGCTACTCCTCACCGCAATAAGTGGTTCTGCGCTTGCTGCTGCAACGCCGCCTGTTTCTAACACCCATGAATACAAGTTAGATAATGGCCTAAAATTAATCGTTCGGGAAGACCACCGCTCCCCCATTGTAGTTACACAAGTTTGGTACAAGGTGGGCAGCAGTTATGAACCAAACGGCATCACAGGCATTTCGCATGCACTCGAACATATGATGTTTCGCGGCACCACAAACCACCCCAAGGATGAATTTTCGCGTTTAATTGCGATTGGTGGCGGCGATCAAAATGCGTTTACGGCACAGGACTTCACCGCTTATTTTCAAGAACTCGATGCTGATCGTTTAAAACTCTGCTTTGAACTCGAGGCCGATCGCATGGCAAACTTAACCATACCTGAAGATGCTTTTAAACAAGAAATTAAGGTGGTGATGGAAGAGCGTCGATTGCGAACAGATGACAATCCAGAATCTTTAACCAGAGAACGATTGCATGCAGCCGCACATGTCAGCAATCCTTATCACCATTGGCCCATTGGCTGGATGAATGATATAGAAAATTTAACCGTTGACGATCTACGGACTTGGTATAAAACGTGGTATGGCCCCAATAATGCAATCGTTGTTGTGGTCGGCGATGTAAACCCCGAAGCGGTCTACCAACTAGCACAAACCTACTTTGGTACCTTACAACCCATTACGATACCCACACTAAAACCGCGCAAAGAACTTGTTAACCTTGGGAAACGTCAAGTTCAAGTCAACGCCAATGCAACCGTTCCACGATTATTTATGAGTTACAACGTTCCTTCTGTTATAACAGCTGCTAACCCCGAAGAACCGTACGCACTGCTGGTGCTGTTAATGGCATTGGATGGTGGCAATAGTGGGCGTTTTTCTAAAGATTTGATCCGCGATCAAGCGCTTATCACCAGCGTTTTTTCTGCGTACGACCCCTTTAGCTTACATGAAACATTAATGGAATTTAGTGCAATACCCACACAAAATCACACGCTGGCAGAAGTCGAAGCAGCACTGCTACAACAATTCGAACGATTAAAAGCAGCACCTATCAGCGATGCTGAATTAAACCGAGTTAAAGTTAATGTGATTGCGCAACACACCTATGCCAAAGACTCTATGTCGGATCAAGCCATTGGGTTGGGTAGTTTAGAATCCGTCGGACTCTCTTGGAAACTGGCGGATACTTTTCCGGAACAGATCCAAACGATTACTGCGGAAGCCATCCAAAAAGTCGCACAAAAGTATCTGACGCAAGAGCGGCTAACAACCGCTGAACTTACCCCTTTAAAATCTGGAATTTAATTTTATGAAAAATCGATATTGGCTTGTTGTTTCATTTGTACTTGTATTACCCATCGTACTCTTTTTTTCGTTTTCGAAAAAAGTAGCTAAAACGGAATCCGCGACGGCTTCTGTAAAAACGAGTGCCATCCAAACAAGTGCGATTCAACCGTCTACCGCTACCCCCACTCTCGTACCGCCTCTCGTACCACAGCATTCCATTGCCATACAAAATTGGTCAACCGCCAACGGAGCGCGTGTTTATTTTGTTGCAACGGAAGGTATCCCTATTATTGATGTACAAGTCAATTTTGATGCGGGATCTGCCAGAGACGCTGAAAAGCCCGGACTTGCTACACTATGTATTCATTTATTAGACCAAGGGATCCTCAATGCCAATGCAGATTTGATTGCCGAAAAATTTGAGGATTCTGGCGCAAAATTTAGTGTTGATGTCGACCGCGATCGATCCATCATTTCGCTACGTTCCTTAACCGATCCAAAACTTTTAAATCCCGTAATCGCGCTATATGCCGATCTGATCTCAAACCCAACTTTCCCTGAAAACAATATCGAAACCCAACGAAACCAAATGCTCATTGGGCTTCAACGAAATTTACAACAACCGAATACAGTCGCAAGCCAAGCTTTCTTTAAGGCACTTTACAAAAACCATCCTTATGCAGAACCCGCTTATGGTACCATCGAGAGTGTCTCCTTAATTACGAAAACAGATCTTGTCCAATTTCACCAACGGTATTTTGTTGCAAAAAATGCCACCATTACGATTGTCGGCGGTGTTTCTAAAGAACAAGCAACCGACATTGCCAATCAAATTTCTCAAAAATTACCTACAGGAAACCTGGCAACACCTCTTCCAAACGTCGAACCTCTAACAGAATCCGTTAACATCAATATTTCCTTTCCAACGGAACAAACCCATGTGTTAACAGGACAACCTTGTGCGACAGAAAACGACCCCGATTATTTTCCGCTCTTAGTTGGCAATAATATTTTGGGCGGTGGCATGTTAACTTCCCGTCTGTTTAATGAAGTCCGCAATGACCGCGGATTAGCCTACAACGTTATTAGTGCTGTACTTCAGTTACAAAAACCTGCTCCTTTTGTGATACGATTACAAACAAAAAACAGTCAAACACAAGAAGCGATTACGGTATTACAAAATACCCTTGTAAAATTTATAAACGAAGGCCCCACAGAACAAGAAGTCTTCGAAGCCAAACAAGCCATTACTCGTTCTTTTCCGATAGAAATTAGTAACAATGAAAAAATAACCGATGTCGTGTCCCTTATGGGTTTTTATCAGCTGCCACTCGATTCGTTAGCAACGTATCAAAAACAGGTCGATGCTGTCACAATTGCTGAAATAAAATCCGCTTTTCAGCGCCGTATTAATCCAGCAAAATTGGGGTTAATTGTTGTAGGCACCACAACATCACCTTGATGCTAAACGAAGTCCGGATTATTGCAGGGAAATGGCGTGGTCGTAAAATTCAATTTCCGACGGTTGCGGGATTACGTCCAACGCCCAATCGTATTCGCGAAACGCTTTTTAATTGGCTAGCACCCTATATTCACGATGCACGATGCTTAGACTTATTTACGGGCAGTGGCGCATTGGGATTTGAATCTTTATCGCGCGGTGCAGCTTATGTATTATGTCTGGAGAAAGATCGAGACGCTTATGAAATGCTTCGTCAAAACGCCAAGCGCTTAAATGCAGATCTCATGGAGATACAAGAACAAGATGCACTCGTTTGGATAACAACGCAGTGCCAGCAGGCTTTAAAACTGACTACACCTTTTGATATTATCTTTGTTGATCCACCCTATGCCTTAAAAGCCTTATCGAAGTGCTTTGCATTACTTGAAAATCAAGCATGGCTTACAATAAACACCCTGGTTTATTTCGAATCGGATGTCCCTATAGAATTACTAACTTTGCCCGATACCTGGGCAATTTTAAAAAAGAAAAAAGCCGGTAATGTTTATTACTATTTAACACAGAAAATCAACGATCAAGCTTAAAAAGCTTGCCGCTTTCTCTTACGCTCGGCAAATACACCAGATATCAACCGTTGTAACACCGGCTTCTTTTAAAACTTGCGTTAAAGCATTCACAGTGCTTCCTGTGGTCACCACATCATCCATAATCGCAACATGCTCAAAAGGTATTGGCTTTACAATTTGAAAAGCACTTTTTAAATTTCGTTTACGGCGCGTTTTATCTAATTGCGCTTGTGCTGTAGTTTTTCGAACACGCACACAAGCGTCAAACACAACCGGAATTTCTGTTTGTTTGTGTATCGGCCAGAGTAATTCTAAGGCTTGATTAAATCCCCGTTTTCGCAAGCGATCAATATGCAATGGCACAGGAATAATGGCTTCAGGCAATTCACGATTTTGATACCATTGCGCTTCCACCTGGTCTGTCAACAGTTCGCCCATCACACGACCATAAGCCAATTTTTTACCAAACTTTAATCCCATCACCAATTTCGTAATGGGTGGCTGATAACTAAACAACGAACACAAGCGATCGAATTTCGGTGGCAACTCTCTACAACTTTCGCAATCTATCGAATCTATTCCCGGCGTTAAATAGAGCCCACACTTAAAGCAGCGATCGCTAGACCAAGGCAAGGCCATTTTGCAGGTTGAACATAAATCTTGCCCGCTGGTCGTATAGGCTTCGCAAAAACAACAAATAAATGGAAATAACCATTGTTCTAGTTTTTTTAACATGCGACAATTATCCTATGCATTTATCACAAAACGATCATAAATATAAATTAGCGCTCGCACGGCATTTTAGCCGTGCTGCGCACACGTATAATCAGGCCGCTATCATACACCAAGAAGTGGGGATGCGTTTACTCGATCGTCTCGATTTAATTAAATTAGATCCGGATGTGATATTGGATTTGGGTAGTGGGACTGGTTTTTTTGCCTCACACTTAACCCAAAAATATCCTAAAGCACATATTATAAAACTAGACATTGCCGAAAACATGTTGCGTTTTTCCAATAAAAAATACTTTGCTAAACACACTTCTGTTTGCGGAGACGGTGACTATTTGCCACTGAAAAATCACAGTATCGATTTTGTTTTTTCTAATTGTGTTTTACATTGGTTTGTCAATCCGCAAAAAGTCTTAGCAGAAATTCGCCGCGTTTTAAAACCAGAAGGATTGTTGCTATTTTCGACCTTTGGCCCCGACACCTTAAAAGAGCTTCGCGAGAGTTTTTCAACTATAGATCAACACACTCACGTGAATACATTTCTGGATATGCATCACATTGGCGATATGCTCATTCAAACACAATTGCTTGATCCCGTCATGGATATGGAAATGATAACACTCACTTACCAAAACTTAATGCATCTGATACAGGACCTGAAAGATACGGGAGAAAACTATGTTAATAGAGAAAAATCCATCGGACTGAGCCCTAAAGGCACTGTAGATAAATTAAGTAACGCGTATGAACATTATCGCACCACAGACGGCTTGCTACCGGCAACTTTCGAAGTTATCTATGGACATGCATGGTGCTCTGGAAACACCACACTGCATCAAGCGGACGAAGAGGGTGTTATTCATTTTCCGATTTCAGATTTGCAAATGCTCTAACTCTATCTATATCATATTCTTTCAATAATGCATCTATTTTAGGTGCCCTGCCACGAAAAGCAATAAATAAATCCATAAATTCCTCCGAGCCACCTTTTGACAAAATCGTTTCTACAAATTTTTTCGCAACCTCTTTATTAAAAACCTGGTGATCCTCCGTGAACTGCTCAAATACATCTGCTGCTAAAACTTCAGACCACAAATAACTGTAGTAGCCTGCCGCGTAACCACCACCAAAAATATGCGAAAAAGTATTTTGAAAGTGATTAAATTTAGGTACATGCATAAGTGCAGTTTTTGATCTGACACGATCGAGGATCTCCTGTATATCCATCCTATTAGTGGAATCTGCGCGAAATGTTTGGTGCAAAACAAAATCAAACAGTGAAAATTCTAATTGGCGCATGACTCTTAAGCCAATCTGAAAATTCTTGGTTGCCTTTAATTTTACAAATAGCTCGTGCGGTAACGGTTCTTTTGTTTGAATATGCTCTGCAAATAAAGCCAAGGCTTCTTCTTCCCAACACCAATATTCCAGCAATTGACTGGGTAATTCTATAGCATCCCAAGAAACACCATTCCCGCCAGAAATACTCGGATAATCGACCGTTGTTAAAAGATAATGCAAACAGTGGCCAAATTCATGAAACAATGTTATCACTTCTTCATGGGTTAACAAAACAGAGCTACCTGTTTGAGTAGATGAAAGATTCGCAACAAGATAAACGACAGGCAATTGTCGTTGGCCATCAGGATATTGCATACAATTTTTACAATCCGAAATCCAAGCGCCACCTTTTTTGTTCGAGCGAGCATACAGATCGGTATAAAAATGTCCTCGTAGCATATTGTTCTCGTCATAAACTGCGAATAATCGAACATCCAAATGCCATTTACTAAAAGATTTCACTTCCTTGACATGAATACCATATAATTTATTAACAATCGTAAACAAACCTTGTATAGCCTTTTCTTCTGTAAAATATTGTTTTAATATTTCTTCTGAAATCGCATATTTATCTTTCAGCATTTTTTCGCTAACATAGGCAGTGTCCCACACTTCAAGCGAATCTAATTGACAATTTTGTAATGCAAACGTTTTTAGCTCATCTAGATTATCGATAGCGACATTTTTTAAACGAAAAACAAAATCTTCTAAAAAATTTGTTACATCTGCTGTTTTTTTAAGCATTCTTGTTTGCAGTGCATATTCTGCGTAATTTTCGAATCCCAAAAGTGTTGATAACTCCGCTCGCGCTTTCATGATTTCGCGCATCACAGGCATGTTATCCCATTTTGCTGAATCTACAGATGACGCTACAGCGGAAGCTCGGGTTGCATAAGCAGTATAAAATGTTTTGCGAATTTCTCTGTCTTCAACGTATGTCATCACAGCGACGTAACACGGATATTCCAAGGTTAATAACCAGCCTGTTTTACCTTTATTTTTTGCGCTTAACGTTGCTTCTTCTAATGCGTCCAGAGGTAAGCCTTTTAATTGATTAACATCTGTAATATTCAAAAACCAGGCATCGGTCGATTCCAAAACATTTTGTTCGAATGTACTTTCTAATTTGGACAATCGCACACTCAATGATTTAAAGACCGCGCGTTTCTCTACAGACAGGTCAATACCTGATAATTTAAAATCGCGGATAGCATTTTCAATCACTTTTCTTTGTGCGATGTTTAATTTTGAATAGCTTGGATTTTCAACAA
>JBPOIR010000126.1:0-10678 GCA_052034335.1 Pseudomonadota bacterium
GAATAATTCTTAATATTTTTTTAAAATAGATTAATAGTACGAGAGTTTACGACAGCAAACCTAAAATGAATTTAAAATTTGTTCATTAACTAAGAAAATTATGAATTTCAGTGCGATTGCCATGCGTAATACCTAGCTTTTAAGCAGCAATGTGAGTGACGCCGCCCCACCACTTAGAAACCCAACAAAGCCCAAGAAGATACAGAAACCCGCGAAAGAAGCGGGTTTTTTGCTTAAAACCCTTCCATTGATGAATCAGAAGAACAATTAAAGTTTACGCAAAAATGGATTGAATCCTTAAAATTAAAAAATGTGCGGTATATAAAAGCTGATATTCAAACATATAATGAGAGGAGCTGATTATAATTTAGCCGCTAAATTACCGCATGTTTGTGAAAAATTTGGTTTGAAAATTGTGTATGTAAACGAAGAAGAAATACACTTAAACCTAAGTGTAGGGAAAGGCTTTGTTTCTCGCACGAATTCCTGAATTAAAAATAAACTAATAGAGGCGAAAACTACAACTGCGGGAGACTTGGATAGTTGGGTGCAAATTATTAAGGAGTTACCAGAAGAGCATGAAAGGGCATATATCAACGCGGCAAACATGATGGATATTTTGGTAAAAAAAGAATAAATCCTGAGTCTTGGATGGATTGGCGTTAGTTGTATATCTTACATGTTCCATGTTAGAGTCCAAGTTTTACATTACAGAGGATGATGATTCATGCCAAAAAATTATATGCATACACCCAAACAATCTGCAAAAGCTCCATTATTTGCTGAAACTTTTTTAAAGGACTTCCTAAAAAATTATTCGTCCGATGAGCTAGAACTGATTCAAAAAGATAGGGATGCTGTGCTGGAGTATAGTTTTTTTAAGAAATTGCCCGCTACTGATAAGCCAACATATTTAGCTACAGCAGGTGGTCCGGGCGCCTGTAAAAGTACCGTATTAGAATCCTACTTACGTTCTAATGCACAATTATCGAATTATGTCTACACTGATCCGGACCAAGTAGCATTAAGGAAAATGAATTTTACTTATGGGGATTCCAGGACATGCTTTAATTTTGCCGAATCCAAATCCTATCATGAAGCTTTAAAAATAGCCTACGAAAAATGGCGTTGGGCTTCTAATTATGTTGCCCATGCTGTTTTACAAGAAGCATTTTTGCATGATTATAACATTGCGCATGGCACCACCTCCACGAGTCCACACATTGTTACATTATATACAAAATTAAAACCAACCTATAACATAGAATTGTTATTGTGTTATGCTGCTGATCAGACGCGTTTTGAAACTGTGCAAAGAAGAGAACGAGAGCAGGCCTTTGTACAAGCAGATCCTAGAGACGTGATTACCAAAGGTAAAGAATTTTCCCTACGTTTTCCAATTTACTTTCATTTTGCAGACAAGATAACTTTTTATTGGCAAAATGCATTACAAAATGGACAATTACCTAAACCTGCAGCAACTTGGGAACGCTCTACCAATCAAGTTGTAGTGCATCATGCTGATGATTGGGCTGAATTTTGTAAACAATATCATGCTGATCTAAAAGTAGGTGGTAATCCCGTGCCAGAAGAATTAGTGCAATTTTTTGGTAAAATAGATGCTAACGTTTCAGAAAGGGAACAATCTAGTAATAATGCTTCATCTTCGACGTTGCCAGCTTTCCAAGCGAGTATTGGAAGTACCACGATAGGCCAAAGTACTGCCACTATAGTGACAACAACGACCAAGTTTAGTTCTGTATCCTAGCTTCTATCTATAATACATATAACAGGGAAGTTATATGTATTGTATAGGGTAATTATTCATCTTTCATCTGCGATTCGAAAAGCACGAGCCATACGATTTTGTTCACTGACTGATATACCCATGTGGCTTGCTTCTTTTTTCCAATGCTTTGCTGCTTTTACAACTTCATCAATAATTTCATCCGCTTTTTTTGGTTTAATTCTAAAATATTCAGCGACTTCTTGCGCAAGTGAAAGATCTTGTGAGTTATCAGATTCCGAAATATTTAGTTTGAGACCATCACCGTTAGCATTTGGATTGAGATCGAAAGCAGGAGATAATTTCCAACCATTCGTTTGAAGAATATAACCATGGTTTCTCAAGTGATCATCAACATTAGATATGCATATGAAAAACACAATTCTACGCCATAGCTGCTCTAAATCTTGAGTGGGTTCTCCTCCTTGTTGCATAATAAATTCAGCCAGTTCTAGGTAGCTAGCACCGTTAGATGCATCATCACCATCAGAGCGTTGTAGTAACGTCATCGCAGAAGCGAAATGAATTCGTTCACCAAGATTGGTTCTATCAAAACGTTTGCTGAGGAATGTGTGATGTTGACTATAAAATTTCGCTGCTTTTGCTTCAGGAATAATAATTTTTGCTTTTTTGGCAAGTTTATAAATGACCATTTCCCAAGCGCCAATATCATTTTCATCATTTCCGCTAGGAAATTTAGCAATCCATAAGTGATCATCTTTATCAACAACACTTGCCTTAGGTCGGGCGCCGCCTAGAGAACCTCCCGGAGCAATTAGCATTTGTAACCATTTAGAATAGGACGGATTTTTTTCTGCATCCGTTTTTTCAAGCGCTAAGCTTGCATTTTCTAATTCGCGTAATGAGGTCCAAGCAGGTGTGGCAAAGTTCTTATTATTGTCAAGAAATGGACCGGTAGGATCGATACGAAATCGCAGTGCACCGATTCGGTGTTTATCAAATACGCCAAGAAGATAATCAGTTTCTAAAAGTTTGCGTTCTTGGCGACCTTCTTTTCGTGCAAGAAGCGCTTCACGTCGATTCATAAGAAAACGTCCCCAGCGATCGGGAGAAGAATCTAGAAAAACACCAAAATTTTCTTGTTCTTTTGGTGCATATTGTTTTCCGTGAAATAATTGAAGAGAGGGATCAATATTGCTAATCTGGTTATTTTTTAGCCAATCGTGATTATATTCGAATGAAAATATTTCTTTGTCTCGTACCGTAATGGTGTTAAGAATCCCCATAAAAGTGGGTTGTATTAGACCTGCCCAATGGGCATAAACTTCAATATGTTGCTGATGCGTTTTAGACATATTCTATTTCTCTATTAATCGCGTTATTCGCGGAGCTCGCGCTTTTGTAGATAGATCGGCATCTTGTAGCTTACGACCTAACTCGTCATCGCGAGCAATCAAGCTTAAATCTTTCTCAAGCCCCAAACAGAGCAAAACATTAACATAAGCACCGAAAGATACGCGAGGATCTCCTCGTTCAATTGCTCTTAACGTATTTGGTGCAATGCTTGCGCGTTCAGCTACCATGGCAGCGGAAAATTTTCGACGCAGCCTGGCAAGGTGAATATTCTCACCTAAGCCATGTAAAATGCGTTGCAGCCTTGGCAAAATGATCCTTTTTTTTCTACCCATAAAAGTCAATACTTTGATTGTTAATCTATTTAAAGTTCATACTATTGAGTATTATAGCAACAGTTTGGTTTTAGTACAAAATTTGATACAACAAGGATTTCTTGCTGAGTGTATCAACAGCCTTTTGAGGTTGATCCCCAGGGCAATTGCACTATAATTAAGTAATTCAGATAAATTTTAATTATTGTAACGTTATATTGGTATCAATCAATGCTGGTTTTGCCTCAGTTGCTTAACAAAATGTAGCACTGCGTGGGAAATTACGGAAAGACACGTTGCAACCGTGTAGGCATTTGTAAGGCTGGTAAAGAGTATATGCCCTGGACTGATGTAGACTTAACTACATTCGAGCTTAGATTGATGATGCAAAATGCAAAGAAAGACGCAAGCGTCAGATGCTAGAGATGCCATAAGCCTGTTGAAAAGAGACGCAAGAAAAAGAAGTTAGCACGACTTATGCAATTTATGCAGTCAAAACGAATGACTTCTGATCCGTTTACTTGTGTATTCGCGGAGGAAGCACTCCTTGCGATTCATTCTCATGGGTAGCTTTAGCAATTTCCTTAGGCACATCCGTGCGTGCTAGCTCACGTGCAATATACCCTGGCACTTTATGTCTATGTGCTTTAAGTTTCTCCTTCACTTCATGTTTTGAGTGCATGTGATGATGCTTTGAATCATGATCCATGTGTCTTCCGGTTGGCATATAGTCCCCCTTAATTTTTTAAGCTTCTTACTGATATAGACAACAGAAATCGGAAAAATATCCCGTTAAAAAAGTGTAGTTACATGCTATAGTGGGTGTTAATACTGCTTGTTTGACCCTTTGCAAAAATAATTTGTTCAGAGCAACATCAGGGCAGATCTTTGGCTTTACATAGAAAAATACTGTCTAGGTATCCTATCCATTGACAAAACTTATCTAAAATAGATTCTTTTCCCGAGGGATCTCTATATTTAAACCACTGAAAGGGCAGTTTGGGATATTTTTTCTTTAATTGTTTTGCGGCAGGGTAGCCGACTTCCGAGATTAAAAGGCCATTGGGGTTTAAATAAAATTTGCTGTTCACGAGAATCTTATCAATGATCTCTAACCCATTTACGCCCGCTTTTAAAGCGATGGCTGGTTCATTTTTAACCTCTATTGGCTGTTGATTATACTCACTGAGCGGTACATAGGGTGGATTCGTAATAATAATATCGTATTTATCCTGAATATTTTGAAAGAGATCGCTTTGAATGCATTTGACCCTATCATGCAAATCATATTTTTTGATATTGACCAACGCAACGCTTAAGGCTTTAGAAGAAATATCCGCCAAATCAACTGTAATCTTAGGATTAAGCAAGGCTAAGCTAATACCGATACAGCCAGAGCCTGTACATAAATCTAAAACACGATAATTTTCCCAGTGGGTGGATTGTAAAAAATCAACAAATTGTGTGTTCATTAGCGATCGAGGGACTAAGACATGCTCGTTGACATAAAATGGGCGACCTAAATAATAGCTCTCGTGTGTAATGTATTCCGCAGGGATTCTTTTGGAAATTCTTTTTTCAAATAATTGTAGAATATTATCGGCATCTTGTGCGGTAATTTTTTGGTTTAAATAATGTTGGTTTGTATATTCGTAAGGCAAGTTTAGGACAAAAAAAGCTAGATAAAGGGCGGTCGATTTTAATGAATGATCTGCTAAAAAATGTGGATGCAGTTTTGCCTGCCGCATGAGTTTAGCACCAAAGTGCACGATGTCTTTAACAGTTACTGTGTTATTGTGACAGGATTCTAAAAAATTTTTGTATAGTTTGTTTCGTTCTTGTGCGCGGTCTTTAAGCGTCATTGAAATTCCTTGTCCCTTTGTATGAAATTATGCCCTAAGACCGCTTGCTTTAGCTAGAGGCTAAAAGGCATAATGGAACGAGTATATTCAGCGAGACTATTTTTAATTTTAAAAGGAGTGACTTTATGGGTAAGCTAGGAAACCAAAAACAAAAAAAGGAAACAAAAAAGCCAGCTAAAATGGGCATAATCGAAAAACGTAAAGCCAAAGAAGCTAAAAGAGCAGAACAAGGTAGATAATTAAAGCCAGATTACAGTCAAGTTAAAGCAAGGCTAGGCTCTACTAGGAAGGTCTAGCTTTCGTCGTTATTGAGTTTACAACGTCTCAGGGCTTTGGTTTTGCCTTGCAGCTTTTTATTCGCTAACCGGCGCTCTTTTGACGCGCGTGTTGGTCTTGTCTTTTTTCGCTTTTTAGGCACCTTGGCTGCCCGCTTCAGTAATGTTTGCAAGCGCTCAACCGCATCTTCTTTATTACGTTCTTGTGTTCGGTAGCGGGTGGCTTTGATAAGCAGATCACCTTGAGTCGTTATTTTCGTGCTCAAGAGTGCTATTAAGCGCTCGCGCACTGCTTCTGGTAAAGAAGGAGAATTCATCACATTAAAACGCAAGAGTACGGCTGTGGCGACTTTGTTGACGTTTTGACCACCAGGTCCGGGTGATCGAATAAAAGAAAATTCTAGTTCAGAAGGCTGGAGTTTAATATTCGCCGGCAGCATGAGATTAATCCATTGGGTTAGATAATTTTTCTAACTCAATCGTATCATCCATTTCTTGATCGGAGACCTCTTCTGGATGATCGGCTTCTTCCTCTGTTTCGCCATCTAAAACGCGATAGGCCTTTTTTATATCAATAGCTTTTTCCCACTTAGAAATAACAACCGTTGCAACGCCGTTTCCGATCAAATTAGTAACAGACCGTATCGCAGATAAAAACATATCGACGCCAAGTAAAAGACCTAATCCGGCAATGGGAAGTGTATCAATAGTTGATAAGGTTGTTGCCAATACGACAAATCCACCACCTGGCACTGCCGCTGCACCCTTAGAAGTTAACATTAACACACCGAGTAGGGATAATTGTTGATATAGCGATAATTCAGTATTCGTTGCTTGTGCAATAAAAACAGCTGCCATGGTTAAATAAATAGATGTCCCATCTAAATTGAAGGAGTAGCCTGTTGGGATCACTAATCCTACCACGGGTTTTGCACAACCCATATTTTCTAATTTGCTGATCATGCGTGGTAACGCAGTTTCAGAGGAAGATGTTCCCAAAACAATAAAAATTTCTTCTTTGATATAGGCTAAAAATTTCCACAAACTAAAGCCGGCGGCTTTTAAAATGGTACCCAATACAAAAACAACAAAAATGACGCAGGTTGCAAAAACGCCGATCATCAGTTTACCCAATGGTAGAAGCGTTCCAAACCCATATTGCCCAATGCTATAAGCCATGGCGCCACAAGCGCCCAAAGGGGCTAGTTTCATTACCAATCCAATAACACCAAATAGGGCATGAGAACTTTGATCTAGTATGCGGATCAGTAATTTCCCTTTGTCACCAAATTGCGATAAAGCAACGCCAAATAAGACTGCAAAAAGTAAAACTTGTAGAATGTTGCCTTCAGAAAAGGCAGCGAACACATGCTGTGGAATAATGTTGAGTAAAAATTCAACCGTCGTTAAAGATTGAGCTTTAGAGGTGTAACTTGATAAACCAGCAGTATCCAAGGTGCTGGGATCTGCATTAACGCCTGCACCAGGCTGATAAATATTAACAATCACTAATCCTATAATTAAAGCAAGTGTAGAAACGACTTCAAAATAAAGAATGGATTTAAGCCCGACGCGCCCGACTTCTTTGAGATCGCCCATTTTTGCAATACCGACAACAATCGTGCAAAAAATGATTGGTGCTACCATCATTTTAATCAAATTAATAAAAGCGGTGCCCATGGGTCTTAGGCTAATCCCGAGTTCGGGAAAGAAATGTCCTAGAAATACCCCTATGACAATTCCCATCAAAACCTGAAAGTATAAACGCTGATACAATGGACGTTTCATGTCAGTTAGTTATCCTATTTCAAAGCAATAATGAAAATACAGTGTAGACTAGATTGGGTAATAAACACCATCGGATATCGGGTAAATTTTAATTTAACAGAAGCAAGCCGACTTAATTTTATTTGCGTGCGTATACATAAAGAATAAAATAACTTGTTTTTATCGGGACTTTTTAAACAAACGTTGCTTTTCTCTCTCCCAATCACGATCTTTTTCTGAATCTCTTTTGTCGTGTTCTTTTTTTCCTTTAACCAAAGCGATTTCGAGTTTGGCGCGTCCTTTGCTAAAGTAAACCGACAGTGGAACAACTGTGTAACCTTTCCTCTCTATAAGACCAATTAATTTATCGAGTTCTCTACGGTGCAATAATAACTTGCGAGTGCGTGTTGGATCTGGATGCACATGGGTAGAAGCCGATAAAAGTGGGCTAATGTGCGATCCGACCAGCCAAGCTTCTCCTTTTTTGAGTAGCACATAGCTTTCTGCAATTTGGATTTTGCCGGCACGCAGGCTTTTTATCTCCCAACCTTGTAAAGCAATGCCTGCTTCAAACCGTTCTTCCAGTGTATAATTGTGAAGAGCTTTACGATTAAGGGCAATGCTTTTGCGGCCGGTCTCTTGTGTTTTTGAGGGTTTACTCATGATAAGGTTATTGTAACGTATGTGTAGATTTAAATGAAGACGATTAAAAAAAGTGTATTAATGCCGTATACGCCTGCTCAGATGTTTAAGCTGGTTGATGCGATCGAACAGTATCCCGAGTTTCTACCTTGGTGTAAGTCAACCACCGTGCATAGTCGAACAACAAATGAAGTCAAGGCAAGCGTCTACTTTATGAAAGGGGGTATACAGCAATCTTTTACGACGCTGAATCGTCTTTTACAGGATGAGCAGATCGAGATGCGCTTAATTCAAGGTCCTTTTAGGCATTTGGAAGGTTTGTGGCGGTTTGAAGCGATAGGGGAAACAGGTTGCCGTGTGAGCTTTGATTTGGAATTAGAATTTTCAAGCAAGTTAATATCCTTAACAGTTGGGCCTGTTATACAAAAAGGCATCGAATCCTATATTGAGGCTTTTTGTGAACGAGCGAAGGTGATTTATGGCACCTAAAACAATCTCAGTTGAAGTTGCCTATGCAGAAGCTGAAAAACAGGTGTTGATTCGAGTCTCTGTGCCAATAGGCGCAACGGTATTAGAAGCCATTAAAGCATCAACGGTCTTGTTCCAATTTCCACATTTGGCAGGTGCGGGTATTCTTTCGAATAGCGTGGGTATTTTTGGGAAAATAAGTACTTTAGATGCAGTCTTAAAGGCTGGTGATCGCGTGGAAATTTATCGTGATTTGATAATTGATCCCAAAGAAGGTAGACGCTTAAAAGCCGCGGTTAGCAAACGTCAAAAAGCGCAGGCTTTTGATGAGAAAAAACGTAAGCAAAAGGTAGCAAGAAAAGCAAAAGCACTGTCATATAAAAAAGAGAAAAACCCTTAAAACTCAGGATTTTTAGATTCTATATCTTTTTCGATTCGAATCACATGATCGCCTTTAAAGAATATGGCAACTGCTTTTTTCTGCATGGGTTCGCCATTGCCCGGTCTTAAGCTGTAATAATAATCCCAGCGTTCTTGTTCGAAGAAGCGTGTTAGCGCGGGCGTTCCCATCAATTCGCGCACAGCTTCCTTAGTCATACCGACTTTAAGTTTGTTCGTCATTTCAGTTGTTATATAATTGCCTTGCCGTACATCTATTTTATAGATACGGGGTGGAAAGGGGCACGCAGTTAAGCCTAGGCAAGCTAGGGTAAAGAGCGATAACATGAGCACGCGGATCAGAGAATACATGTAAGTTGAGCCTCTAAATTTAAAAGGTGTCAGGGAGTCAAATTCTGTTGGGTATCATAGCGATTTTAACAGAAGGGGTCAATCTGTATTAGAAAGAGGCTATAAGTTTGGACATGGATAAATTTCTATAGGGATTATTTTTTGGAAAATCAGGAATTAAAGAAGGCAGGGCTTAAAGTAACAGCCCCTCGGGTTAAAATCCTCCATATTTTAGAAACCAGTTTACAAACCACGAGGATGAGGCATCTGAGTGCTGAAGATGTTTATAAAAAACTGCTAGAAATGGGTGATGATGTTGGCTTAGCAACGGTCTATCGTGTTTTAACGCAGTTTGAATCTGCCGGGTTGGTGATCCGTCATCATTTCGAAGGAGGGCATTCTGTTTTTGAGTTAGATGACGGTAAACATCATGATCATTTGGTTTGTATAAAATGCGGGCATGTGGTTGAATTTATTGATCCTGTGATAGAACAGCGCCAGGAGGCGATTGCAACAGAAAAACAGTTTCGAATGACAGATCATGCGCTGTATATTTATGGTGTTTGTATAAAGTGTGAGGGCTAAGAGGGTTATATTTACAATCAACCTGTAATATAATTATGGCTCGACGTAATAACCGATGGTTTTAATCTCTATTTTTAGTTATTAAGGGTGTAATATGAAAAGAGTTTTGTTATTTGTAACACTACCAGCTCTCTTTGGCTTAATGGCTGGTTGCGGGCCAAATGTCTCTCCGAATACCTACGAGGCTTCGGAATCCGGCGTTGCGAGTAAAGTAGTATCGGGTCTTATTGTTGGCAAACGTGCTGTCAAAGTTGATGCAAAAAGCGGGCTCGGTGGTTTAGCAGGAGCTGGTGTCGGTGCTGCAGGCGGCTCTGCCATCGGTGGAAGTCCACAAGCGAATATAGCAGGGGCTATTGGTGGCGCTGTTATTGGTGGTCTCGTTGGTAATGCAGTCGATAAAGCAGCACATAGCCATAAGGCATTTGAATACATTATTAATTTGAAAAATGGGTCAACGATTTCGATTACACAGGTTCAAGAAATGGAATTTCAAGTGGGGCAGCGTGTATTAGTGATTTATGGTTCGATGACACGCATTGTACCCGATAATACGATTCAGCCTGTTGACTCAGTTAAGCCTGCTGCAAAATCAAATACAACTGTCAAAAAAAAGAAGACAGTGATGCAACAAGTTGAAAAAACCGTCAGTTACAATGAAATATAGTACGGTTGTTACCCGTAAAATATTTTTGCTGTTGGCCATATCTTTTTTAAGTGGGTGTCAGTTTGAGCAAAGTTATCGTTAAATTTGCTAGATTAAAATTCCTCTGCCGGACCTCACCCGGCGCTTCGCGCCACCCTCTCCCGCGAACGCCGGAGAGATACCGTCTTGCTTGTCAACACTTTTATTCCCTCATTTGGAAAAATTTATATTAAACGGTTTTCCGGACTTTAGTACCCCAAAGATTATATGGACTAGCTTTCTCATTGCTGCTC
>JBPOIR010000028.1:0-25000 GCA_052034335.1 Pseudomonadota bacterium
AAGGCGCCTCGTGCTTTCTGTTAAGGGGGGAGGCTCGAAATCCCTGATCTATCTGAAGAACTTTATTGACAGTTGTTGCACTCATTTTAAGTACTTTGGCAATATGATGGGTTTTATGGGATTTTGCCAATTCTCTAATATGATCGGCAATTTCTTTGGGTAATATTGACGTTCTATGTTGCTTTGTTTTTCGCCAAGCTGTAACTTCTGCTGCAACATTGGCTAACGATAATTCTCTCATTACCTGCTTCTCCTCTGCTTAATGCTTCAGAGGCTAGAATATCAAGTTATAAAACATTAAAAACAGGTGGTATTTTCGAGGGCATACATTCATAAAGCAGGAGATAAATTATTTATTGACTACACAGGCTCAACAGTTCCTATAGTTGATAGTCATTCAGGTGAAATTAAAAATGCACAAATATTTGTTGCAGTACTGGGCGCATCCAATTATACCTATGCCGAAGCTACTTGGACACAAACATTGCCAGATTGGGTTGGCTCTCATGTTCGTTCTTTTAATTATTTTCAGGGCGTACCGGCTCTGTTAATTCCAGATAATCTTCGCAGTGCAACTACTAAATCGTGTCGTTATGAGCCGGAAATTAACAGCACTTACGCAGATATGGCTATACATTATAATACCGCCGTATTACCAGCAAGGCCGAAAAAACCTCGGGACAAGGCCGCCGCAGAACTTGGCGTGCAAATTATTGGTCGTTGGGTTTTAGCGAAATTACGTCATCAAAAATTTTTTACTTTGTTCGAATTAAATCAGGCGATTGCTAGATTATTAATAGAATTAAATTTAAAACCTTTTCAGAAACTATCTGGTTCTCGCAAAAGTCAATTTGAAGCCATTGACAAACCCGCATTAAAACCTCTGCCAGAAACCCCGTATGTTTATGCTGAATTTAAAAAAGTACAATTAGGGTTTGATTATCACATAGAAATAGATGGCCACTATTACAGTGCGCCTTATGAATTAACAAAGGAACTCATTGAAGTTCGTATTACTGCAAATGTTATTGAAATCTTTAATAAAGGAACTCGTGTTGCCAGCCATATTCGCAGTTACAGACGAGGTGCTCATACTACAATCCGAGAGCACATGCCTAAAAAACATCAAAAACACATGCGATGGACACCAGGGCGTTTTTTGAATTGGGCTAATTCTATCGGTCCAAAAACCTTTTATCTAACCAAACATATTATTGAAATTAAAAAACATCCAGAGCAAGCTTATCGCGTTTGTCTTGGGCTTTTAAATCTCTGTAAGCTTTATAGTAAGGAACGTCTAGAAGCTGCTTGTAATAGAGCAATTCATTATCATACTTTTACGCGTCGTAGCGTAGCTGAAATTTTAAAAAATAGTTTAGATAAACAACCGCTTCTTGAAACGTCATCTGAATCTACATTGAAAAGCCATCACAAAAATATTCGTGGTCCAGAGTATTTTACCAAAATCAAACCAAAGGAGAAAATAAAATGTTAATGCAACCCACTATTGAAAAATTGAAGTCGTTAAATATGTATGGAATGGCAGAAGCCTTCCAATCGTTGAATCAAAATCCTGATAGTGCAAGTTTATCATTTGATGAAAAGTTTGGTATTATTGTGGATAGAGAAATTACGGTTCGCTATGATAAAAGACAAAAACGGCTTTTAAAGCGAGCAAGATTACGAATACCTGAGGCGTGTCCTGAAGATATTAATTATGAACACATCAGAGGTCTTGAACGAAATAAAATGATTACGCTAATTCAATGTGATTGGATTAAACAACATCAAAATGTTATTTTTACGGGGCCTTGCGGCATTGGAAAAACTTACTTAGCTTGTGCACTGGGGCAACGCGCCTGTCGAGAAGGACTTTCAGTAAATTATTTTAGAATGCCACAATTATTTGAATTATTTAGAGCAGCTCAAGCGACTGGCAAATACTCGGTTTTAATATCAAAATTATCTAAAATAGAACTCATTATTTTAGACGATTTCGGACTGGGTGAATTAAAAATGGCTGAAAGACAGGATCTATTAGAGGTTTTAGAAAGTAGGAATGGATTAAGATCGACTGTTGTAACGACTCAATTACCGATCGATCTGTGGCACCGATATGTTGGCGATGCAATGATCGCAGATGCCATTCTCCGTCGATTATTAACTTGCTCTCACAAGATAGAACTAGATGGGGAAATGCTGGAACAAAAAGAAATGCAATGAACCATCATTTGATCATTGGCATTGTTGTAGTTGGGATCTCTCCCTAAATCACTTTCTACAGATCACCCAAAACGCTTACGGAATCAAAATTTCCTGCGGCAACTTAAAGGGCGATCCAATAAGTGGATTTGGCTATTCAGCTAAAAAGGAATATACAGTTATGTTGTATGCAATAAGAGATCGATCTGCGCCGGCGGATTTAGCGATCTTTTAAAGCGGAATACGCAACAGGCATCACTTCTCCTTAAAGTAATAATCTAACAGCTTAATCTATTTCAAACTCTGTACCCCACTTTTTCGGCAATAACCAATGCGCGTTCTAATAACTCTCTTTGGTAAACATCATTACCGGATGTTTGATAAGGTGTTGCATACGTACCAAAAGGATCTATAAATTGGCTATAATTTTCTTCTTCACCTAAGCCATGTTTTTGCATAAGGGCAGGGTTATTTTTATGTTTCAGTTCTTCTTTCGTCTGTGGAACAATAAGATTTTTCATTCGGATCCCATTTACTTTTTGATAACTTAAAATATCTCGCATAAGGCAATTTTAGCTGCTAAGGCAAAACAAAGTGTATACAGGGACGTGAATTAGGGCAACGAATATTTGTGCATGGTCAAGCAATAAAGAACACTACATCTATTCGAACCTCCTCCATTTTTATTACACAAAAGCCCGTAGCAGTGCTTAGCAAATCAAACCAGAATAGCCTATAATAATCACCATGGAAACAAACAATACATCGGATAAACAAATCCCGCACTTAATAAATGAAGGTGTGACCATGCTGAACCAGGAAATCCTTACTGCCGAAAAAAACAGTATCCTAATAGGTGCCCCTATTGGCCTCATTGCCGGATTAATCACCTATTGCATCGCTTCTATTTATCCAATCATGTACGCATTTGTGATCGGGATAGGTGCTGGCATCATTACTACTGTACTCTTATTTTATTTCAAATTCGGTAAGCATTTACCTAAACGCATCATTGACCCAAATGAATACGGATCTCCTATTTCATTTTATAAATTTTCTCATGAAAACAGCGCGATACAAGCTTATAACCGTGCAAATGGAAATCCATCTTCAAATTTTATTTTACCAACAAGAGATTAATCTAAAACTCCTTTGCTAATCAAATCTCCATCTTTACTGTTTTTAGAAAATTCTTGAGTTCTGCTGTCAATTAGCTTCATTTTCTCTTCAGTAATTTTAGACCTTGTATTCTGAAGTTTCTTATCAACTTCTACTTGTAAGTGAGATTCTAATTTTCGATCTAAACCAAATGCTCCTGCTTTATCTTGCACCAACTCTGATTGATTATCAAATGCCGTTTCAATATCTGATGATGATTCTATCACAGACTTATGATCAGCATAATGTTCATCTACCATTTTTTGCGTTGCAATAGGAGCAGCTTCCCGCTGAAATTTATCTAAAAGTTGTTCTCGATGATTATCAACAAATGCTGAAAGATGCTGACTGTTTTCAAATGGATTAGCCATGATGTCACGTGCACTGTGAACACCATATTTTTCAACTAAAGCATTTGCATATACTTGATTTAAATCTTGGGCAATCGAAATACCTTCTGATTCTACATAGTTAGCCGTTTCCCTAAAAGCTTTCTCTTTAGATAACGATGCATTAACAGAATCAGATTTAGCCTGTACACTCCCAAAATCTGCTGATATGCCAGATAAATAATCTTTGCCTTCTGATTCGCTTGCTCTTTCATTTAACATTTTGGCTTCTTCTAAAGCCGTCCGTACTGTTTCACTAAAATGTGTGCTTTCATCAAATTTTTTGGCTTCAGTCATTAAATCTTGCACATTTAAACTTCTTCCTTGCTCTGTTGAAATTGAAGTTTGCCCACCAAAACCAATATCGGTAGCAGGGATTTTTACCCCAAATGATGCAGAAACCGCAACACTACTTAAAGCCTTCCTAGAGGCTTCAGCACTAATAGCATTATTTCTAGCAAAACTTTCAACCAGATCGTCTGTTTTAGCCATCGCGCTATCACTTGAAAAAGCTTCCCTTTGGCTATAATTGCTATCCGATGCAAATTGCGACCCTCTCGCTTCTCTATAATCATGCATCTTCTTTAAACCTGCACTCATACTATTCTGCATAGAGACTGCGTCTGTAAGTGCACTCCTATGCGCTTCTTCAGCACCTCGGCTAAAGCTTGCTGCAATCATGCCAGTTGATTTTAAATCCGCACCGGTTCTTGAAATCGCAGCTCCTCTATCAAAAACAACCTCCCCGTTAGGATTATAAGTTGTGGTACTCCCATCTCTTTCTTGAAAACTTGTAGCACCTGTTCTCACACTTGCATTGGTATCATATTTAAATCCAGACGTATTATGCATAGCATGCGTATCAAAGGTGGTGTTAGACAGGCTAAATCTACCGGTGGTGACTTCATCGGCAGCCGCACTCACGGCAGAACCAGAGGCACTCGTTAAGGTTTGCGCTAATTGCGTTAGTGCACCGGCACCATATTTAAATAAGGCAAAGCTTAAGAAAGGGATCATGGGTACAGTCGCACCCGCAATGGCGGCAACCGTGGCATTCGCTTGTCCCAATGCACCCATGGTTGAAAGGCTTAAGATGGGCCTTCCATGCATAGAGACAGCACCAATGCTCGCATGCTGGCCATAAACATTTAAAATCATATTTAAGATAGCGTACAAAGGACCCCAGGACTGTATCCAAAACAAAGCAATCGCATAAGTTTTTAGCATGGATAACCCACCCGGCAAAAGAGCTAATATCGCAATTAAAGGGAATATCCCATAAAACAGCACTTCAATCACAATTTTCATAGGTGTTAAGGTATAATCTGCAAGCTTGCCCATTAAAGACCAGGCGGTCTCTTGGGTTTTTTGTGCGCGAGCAAGCGCATAGGCATTCAGTCCTGCTGAAGCATCATGAAAAACCATCCCTTGTATCGCACCTTCTTGAATAGCATTAAAAAGCATGTTTTGTCTTAAAATCTGGCTTGCATCCATAGAGAGTCCGGTTAAATATTCATAAGAAACGCCGAGGTACTGCGCTAATTGACGAGATGCCGATTTGTTGCCTGCAAAAATCCGCTGTCCATAGACAATGCTTGCTTCTTTTAATACCGTAGGCCATAGTTCATCAAACTTTTTGGCAATGTTAGTGCAGCTCATAAACTCAGGTTTAGTTCCATCTATATGTTTATATAAAAACCCAAATCGCGGGGTGGTATTTTCAGCCACAAATTTCCAAATGTCGTCTTGTTGAAAGAGTTCTTGCATGCTATATCGGCCTTTGGCTAAGCCATTAAAAATCACACAGGTTTTGACAAACTCATTCATATTGGAAGCAATATCGGGGTTTGTAATCGTAAATTGGGATGCTTTTTCCACAATTTTAGAAGATATCCCAATACCGCTCGTGCCATAGGCTAATTCTTTGGTGGGTGTAAAGGCCATATCAAACTTTTGGGTAATGACATCGCCTAATTGCGTTGTTAGTCCGCCCATTGCCGCCAACACATAAGGTACGTTGGCAACCGTATAGTGTTGGAGTGTGATTCTATCTTTAATAATCACCAAAGCACGCGGCACACTGATAATGTTAACCAAAAAGAATATCAAAACTAACCGCCTTAAAGAAATGACAATATTTAAACCAGTTGCTAACTGATAAGCTGTTACCACCATTGTAAAAAGGGTTGACATCAATAAAATAATGCCAATAGTGCCGCCAAATTTTGTGCCGTTAAAAAAACTGGCTATCGCATTAAAAACGTGATAAAAAGCTGCCCCACTGCCATGACAAATAAAATCAAATTGCATTTTATTTTCCTCCTTCAGACCATTGAATGTTGCTGGTTAAACTGCTGCTTGCCGCTGAAAAAACTTGTTTTTCTAACATCTGAACCCGGGTGATAATTTCGTGTGTGGTTTTAATTTTGGCAATATAATCTTGCCTTTTAGCTACAACATGGTCTCGGGCTTTTGTCGCCATCGAAGCCAATTCTAACTGCAATTTATGTGGCAATAGATTATTACTAATGGATTTCATGACATCCGAAATTCCCCGCTCTAAAAATTTGCAAAGCACATCCATCGCAATAATATCGGTGTATTCAGAAATGCTCATTATCAAAGTTCCACCTCTTGAAAAAGCCGATTGCACATTTAAGATTTGATAAATAGGAATCGTATTAGTGTCTAAAAATTCGGCGAGGACTTTTATTTCTTGTGGTGTAGGTTCCGAGTCTTCTCCAATCTTAGATTCTATATCTTGTAACTTTTTCCTAATCTGCGCAATAAAACTTGAGTTTTCTTGAATTGCAATTTCTTTTTGAACGACTTTTAAACAACCTTCAGCATTGGTGTCGCCTTCACAAGCATAAACCTGAACTTTTCCGCCAACGCTAAGAGCTTCCAATAGTCCATCATCCATAAGGGAGGGGAAAACCTGCTTTTTAGAATCTTCTGCGCTTAAGACGAGAGTACCAATTAAGGACATTAACAGATATTTAGTTTCAAGATGCGTGCTTGCCAAAATAGGATTATTTTGAATCGCATGCCAGGTTACGTTGACATCCGATTCAATAGCAGCACTCTTCAAATCAGCCCGGGTCTTAGCTGCTTTTACCGCATCATTTGCATTCTTAGGGTCTTGACAGAAAAAGCTGGCCTTAGCGTAATTTTCATCTTCCCCGCCGGTTCTTTGTCGGATACAAGTGCTTTTAAGCGCATCATGCGCCATGCCAATACTCGAATCGACAGCGAGTGTTGCAAGGCGACAAGAGTTCATATTGTTATAATTATGGTCATTTGCCCAAGCACCCAATTCTTGAATTTTACCCATAATCTGCGGGGATATTTGACTTAAGGCCAGGGAAAACATATACCCTTGCGCGTTCTGGCCAATGGCTCTAAACATTTGTAATAACTGAGTAGAGTCCACATAAGCAATACCACCCATAAAAGCATCAATACCCCCACAGCCTGCCGAAAGGCTCGGTATTTGAATATTAAGCAGTTGTAAATCCCGCCTGGGATTGCGTACATACAGGCTTCCGCCTGTATATAATCCACCACTTTGTCCTTTGTAGGCACCCCCTGGCGTGACATTTGCAACAGCCCCAAAGCTCGAAAAATATTCATGTAATTCTTTGCCTAAATCACCATGGCCTATTGATGGCATAACCAACCCGAGTAAAGCAATATGCGTTAATTTTTTAATTTGCATGATATTCATCCTTGTTATACAGTTTATAACGTAAAACGACATCCTCTAATTCGGTAACGCTCGTCACACGATTAGCAAGTTTTAATACGACTTCTGTCTTCGGATTAACCGCAAATAACGCAGGCAAATGCGTAACGTTATAAGTATTAGCCATACCATTATCTTTGAGTGCTTCTGGAAATTCTTTTAAAACCCCGCCATCAATAGAAACCGGAATTAAATGCATACCATATTTATTGGAAAAACTTAAAGCATTCGGTGCCATCACCTCACAATAAGGGCAATGCGATTCAAAAAAGAAAAATAGTCCGTGCGTCATGGCTAATTCCTGTACAGCTTGTTCTGCGGCTTTTCGGTCTTCTTGATTTTTAATGATTCTGGCATGATGATGGTAGGGTGACTCAATTTGATAATCGAGGAGAGGTGCCTTTAGTTGTAAAATCTTAGTATTTTCTGCAAAACGCTGAGATAAGTTAAAGGCTTTAATTTGATGTCTTAAATAGTTTTCAATATTACCTTCGGTTGGCATTAAAATTGCGAGATTTAAAGCTTCCTCTATTGATTTTTGCAATTCTTTCATTACTTCGTTGGCATCAAATTTATTTTGCACAATCTTTTCGGTTTTATCTTCTTCTTGTTTGCTTAAATCACGATTTATATTTTCTTCAAACCAATACCAGCCGCGTTCTCTATCCCCGAAAAAATCAAAGGCAAATCCTGATGGTGGTAATCCCACTGCTATCAATAAGAATAAATAAGGTATTTTAAGTTTCATTTTTCTTCTTCCCTATAACGGCTCTTTGGTCTTTCTTTGCCTATTCCAGAAAAATGTGCTTTCATTTTTTGAGCGGCTTTCTCGGCTTTAGCCTTCATGCCTTCTTCAGAATTTGCTTTATCTTGAACCTTTTGGTATTTCTCTTGTGCTTGTCCTTCGAAGCTTTTAAAAAGCTGTCCCAAATGTTGTTGCGCAAAGGGCGTATCAAAAGTCATTAGACTTAATTGTTCGGCACTTAAACTGCGGCAATTAGGATTTTCACCGGTTCCCCATCCAGAGTCTATGCCATGGGAAGCATTATAAGTCCGCAAAGCCGTTTGTGCGGGATCATCATGCGCAATTTCTTGGATAATACGAGCCAATTCCGAGCCATAACAACAATAAGCATCCTTCCATTCAACACAGACTTTAGCAATACCTAGTTTTAATTTATGTGTACAATATTTTTTCTGAACCAAATGACAGCGTTTTTCTCTAGAAACGGCTGTCGCAAGCTTTTCCGATGCCCGACAGCCACCACCTAACACACCTTGCAAAACCCCTTTTAAATTACAGCAATCCTGGATCCATTTACCACCCTTAATCGTACATCTATCGCATTTACCATGAAAAATAGTCGGATTACTAGGATCTCCACTCATACCACCCAAGCCATCTTTCATCTCATGACCCATTTCTTTTAAAGCATTAAAATGCGTCATCGCTATACCAAAATCAGCATGCGAGTAACCTTCAAATCCCGGTTGGATTTTGTTTTTCTCCAAATTAAAATCGAATACATCGGGACTCCCTGTTTTTGATAAACCCTGAAAACCATTTGGCACGCAATGAAAAGTTTTTTCATATTCAATGCAATGATTACTTTTTTCAATAGCGCATTTGGAATCTATTTGCTCACATCCTTGCTGCGCTAAACGCTCACATTCATTTTTGTCAGAGCCAAACCCACAGGCATAGGAACGCTCTTCTGCCCAAAAATCCTTTTTAACCAAATCGGGGTAACCTTCAATTGACCGAGACTCTTGAACGCCTGTTGGTATATTTTGGCCTAAGGTACACACACCTTTTTCCGTTTTTCTTTCTAAATCCTCACACCCCTGCCATTCAGCAATAAGCTTTGGTTTTCGGGGCATCGTAATTTTCCAGGTATAATGCCCACCTCGTACATTATTTTTATTGTTGGTATGCGATTTCTTTCGACCCGTATGTGGTTGAAAAGCGGTAAAAGAACCTGAAAAACCATTATGATGTGACGGATTCAAGTCTCTTGAAAACATAACACCACCTTCTCCAGTATCTCTTTGACTGATAAGTTCAACTGTTGTTTTATCCGGATAGTCTGGTTCTCCTATGGGATTATCAACCGAAAGGTTCTGAGGTCCCGGATTCTCGCATTGCGATACGGTGATTTTCCCGGTTTTTAAATTAACACCAAAGCTTACCAAGTTATAACAGCGTGCTGTAAAATTGGCTGTCACCATTTTGACCAAAGGTTCTTGCGGCACGGCTTTCAATATTAACTGTTTTGTACAAGCTTGAATGGTTCCTAAACCGCCTTCTCTACAAGTTACAATTTTTTCTGATGCCTCTTTCAATTCTTTGTCAGAGCGAGCGTTGCATTCACCCGAATTCGTGCCAACTTGCGTGTTAACATTTTTGGTAATGCTATCCATCTTTAAGCTATTGTCTTCTTGTACGTTTTTATGTCCTACGAAAACAGAATCCGTTTCAGAAAGCCGGTAATGGTGTTTTTGATTCAATAATTCCTCAACTTCAGAAATACTCGGGATAGAACCATTTTTATTTTGATGGGTTTTATTGTGCTCATTAACGCTTGAGTTCAAATTTGAACGGATACTGTCTCCTGCTTTTTGTGCTGCATCTACGTTTTCATTAAACATATTCGATACCTCTTGCATTTCTTTTGATCCTAATGATTTTGAATACTCTGGCATCTTTTCAGACATATTTTTTTGAACATCTTCTTTACTAGCAGGAAACTTTAAAGTATTCTCAAACAATTCTTTCGCTAATGCCTCAACGTTTGCTTTAACTGAAAAACTCATCACACTCAATAAAAATAAGCTTAAGGCTTTCATCATTTTTCTCCCTGATAGCGTTCTAAAAATCCTAAAGCTGTTTCAGCAATTGGGCCAGGATTTTGACGTGCAAGCACGGATAAGGATGCTTGTATCGGCACATCACCATAAACAACGCCAAAGCTTGGCTTTGGGCAATCTTCTTTTAGGCAAAGACTCTCTCCTGCGGGCACTACAACGACCGCTGGCACTTGATGAATATCCATTTCCTCAAAACGTTCCGGATCAATTGAAAAACCAGACGTTTCCCTATCAAAAAATAACGTTTTTACCCACTCGATCGTTTTGAGTGGAGAATCCTCAATAAATCCCCGGAGTATTAGCGTCCCGCCTGCTTTCTCTGTTTGCACTGACCATTGCTTTAAGCTTTGTTCTGGCATACTATTCGATACGAAAACCAATAATTGCGCCTCTAAATTTTTATTTTCTGAATTAGGCATAAACGGCTCTAATATTTGATTAAAGTTGGAACCTTCTGCTGCCATTTCAAGCCTTTGACAACTACCTACGGTTTCTGTTGTCAAGCATTCTGCGTACGTCATTTCAAAATAAAGAGATGCCAAGAGGAACAAGCAAATTTTGAGGATGCCTTTTTGTTTGAGATATTTTAATACGCTAGTACACACAACAGCTCCTACGTCTCCAGATAATATATCCAAAATCTTCGCCTTTAACGGGATATTCCTTATTTGAACCCCAGATTGAAGTCGTGCGGCCAATAGGGTTGCAGGACAATTGAGAGGTTTTAGAAACTTTGGGATAAGTCATTTGTAATTTGTATTGCTCTTTTTTCCACCAGGGCATGGGATAAAGACCGCATAGACCCTTAATGCCCATAGAACCATGCAATAATAATTCCCGGTGTAATTTAAAAATCATTTTTTCTATAATAAAGGTGCTTGAATTAACACCACCCGTATGATTGTTTAAATGTCCTGTCAGTGGGAATACGCCTCCTCTACAACCTGCACACCAAAATAACGGATTTAAGGCTGTCCCAAATGAAGCACTGGCACAATCCGCGCTACACGCAAGCTCAGCAATGGGATTAGCAAATAACACCGCTTCAGGATTTAACCACAGTGCTAATTCATCGTCATCCCATAAGGGATCGAGTTCAGTCAAATAGGCTAAATCAAAACTTTCCGTTGTCATGCAAAGCAAGCCCGTAATCAAATTCATCCAGACCAAAAGCGGATAGACATACCAATGCAGATGGTAAAAAGCCTCGCGTGTACCCGTGTGGCCGCCACGCTTTTCGGTAATCGTGCCAGAGGGCGGTTTCATGCCTAAATCCATCGTGACACCGCCTAAAGTCACCATGCAATAAGGCTTTAAGCTAACATCTACTACTCTAAACGGTTCCCAAAATCCAATCGGAATACCAATACGTGGAATAGGATCACCGCATTTACAAAATACCTGTCTTTTTTCAGTGGGCGTTGCTAAATCTTTATCCGGATCTGCGACTTTAAAACCACCGATGGTGAGCGGGAACATGCACTTCCAGCATACATGCGTAATGGGGTTAATAAATTGTCCTTGGCATTCTGGTTTGACACCCATGACAGTATCCATCAGTAACACTGCATTGAATGCAAAAATAATCGTCATGAGCCTTTTTATGCGTATCAATAAACATTCCATTAAAAAGACACCCCATCAAAACTTTAAAGCCTCACCTCAGAAACCATTAAACGACTGCCTTGTTGTTCAACAATGGCTGGTACTTGCTGAATACCCAATTTTTTAACTAACCTTCCCGCTTGATCAAAAAAAACTTGGATACCTTGAGTTTGGCTTATTTGAGATACAGAGCCATTGACTAAGACTAATTTCGCTAAATCCCTTTTCTTTTTTTCGCTTAAAGCCCATCTGACTTGTGCAGCATCATCGCCATCAAAAAATAAAAGCGATTTTTGAGTGGAGAATCTCTCCAAAGGATTCATCTTAGTGCCTGCAAGATGAATAATATTGCCAGCAGTATCTCGAATATCATCAGGCACTGTTACCGTTAAATCCTGCTCAAATACGCGGGGTGTGATTGTTTTTTGAAGACCCTCAACTTTTTTAGGTCTTTCAATAGCAGCTAAAGCCTTTTGCTGTAATAAGGCTTGTTGCTTAGCTAATTCACCATTCTTTTCCATTTCATTTAAGCGCGATTCAATCCAGCTTAAAGCGTTCTTTTCGGAAATTGTGTAGGTTTTTCCTATGATATTGTCAGCATACGCGCTATTAAAACAAAGGGTAAGCAACACCCATAATATAACGTTCATCAATCAATCCTATTTCATCATAACGAGAATCATACGAATTTTTATTCGGTGTCCAAACAAAATATTTTCCCTGGGGGATAATACCAACCTTGCCTTCTCGCAAAGGTCGTCCTTTTAAAGAATGGATTTTAGCAATACCAACTTTTTCATCATTGATGTAAAAGGTTTGTCCTTTTTTCGTCACAACATCACCAGCAACACCCATGACTTTTTTTATAACAGTGCTTTTGGGTTTTAAGGTAGAAGTTGCAGGTGCATAAAACATGAGATAATCGTATTTGAGTGGCAATTGGCCTGTTTTTATAATAAATAATTTCTGAGGCAAACTCTCTGTTTTATTCCAAGCAAATTGGTAATGCAAGACGAACCAAAGCGATAAAGGAATAAGGCCGAGCCAAAGCATGTCTTTTTTAAGCTTAAAACCTCTCATCTTGGTTTCTCGTCTAAAGAATTTTGGATGACATCGGTGTAATCTTTGACATTTGTCACAACGACATCTGAAATAATCAAATAAAGACCTTTGCGTTTTGCTAAATTTCTAAAAGAGCGTTCCAATTTCTCTACAAAAGCATGACTATCGGCTTCTAATTCTTTTTGAGACATTGTAGACTTCGCACGCTTTTCAATATGGGCGTTTACCAGCTTACGAACATTAACAGAGCCGATTTGAGGCGTACTTACCTGAAACACCTCGTAACTTGCCATCAAAATGGCAGCACCGATAAAGCCGGCTATAACAGGCTTGCTCAATACAAAATAATTTTTGAGTGCTGCAAGACTGTTTTTAAGAGTTGTAAGACTATTTTTAAGCTTCATCATTTGCTCCAAAATTAAGTTCAGCGACCTTTGCGATGGCATCCGTCATCGAAAGACCTTTTGCCTGTAAAGCCTCTATGCGTGCATAATCATCGGGTTGTGTCGAATAAAGCACGCGCGAGTAAGGGTCAAGCAATAATCGTCCAACCGCAAACTCACCATTGCCGCCCTGAATTAAGATTTCAGAATACTCACCGTGTTCGGTTGTTACAGAGCGCATTAATCTTTCTTGAAAAGCCGAAAACTTTACCTCATCGTTTTTTAAGGCTTGGGTAATACTGGTATCTTTTTGCATTAAGAGTAAGAGCCAATAACTTTGCTTATAAACAGCATTACCTGCTTCCGAATTAAAAAAGTCTGCCAGCGATTGGGTGGCAACCAATAAAGAGCCTTTATATTTTCGGGCGCGTCTAGCCACATGTTCAATAATCTTAGCCCCATGACCACCTCGAAGCATATCCCAAGCTTCATCTATCATTAAGGCAATTTGCTGTTGACGAGACCCAAAATACATTTTTTCGGTGACATGAAATAAAAGCAATTTAAAGATTGCTGCTTGTAAACGCTCATTAACACCCTCTAATTCAAAAACAACGAGCGGATTATCAAAATCAATATCGGATTCACCATTAAAATAACCCGCATACTGCCCTTTAAGACTGTAGGGAAATAACATAAGCCCAATATCGTTGGCTCTGATGTCACTGTGATTATTTAGCCAATCAATGATATCTTGAATGCTGCCTAGATTTTTTTTATGAGAGACAACTTCTTGGATGGCGGCATTGATAAGTGACTTTTGGATAGAGCTTAGGGAAGTTTCATCCGGATCAGCTAAGGTACAGACAAAGGGCACCATAAAATCAATAAAGCTTTCAAGCTGTTTATGGTTGTTAAAATCCACATGTGTGAAAGGATTAAGGCAAATATCACCTATTTTGGCAAATTCTAAAAATACACCTTCTAATAACTGACAAAGCTTTTGATAAGATTTACCGACATCCACAATAAAGGCTCTGCCGCCGGTGCCTATAATACTGGAAGCCAATTCCTGCATCATCACACTTTTGCCCGAACCACTGTCCCCGGTAATCGCGACATTATAGTTGCCACGATGATTATCAAAGGGATCCCAAAATAAGATTTGTCCTCGGCGTTGCCCGACCATCAGGCGTTGACTGCGATGGCCTTTGATTTCACCCAGCATCGGCATGATATTAGCGGCATTTTCTGCCCACATTTTATAAGTGAGGTTTAAGCTTTTTAGATCGTTAAATAAATGATGCGATTGTGCAAGGGGTAGATGCGCTAAAAGACTCGGGAAATGCAAAAAAGTATTTTTTTGTAACTGCCAGATTTTATCGCCTTGTTGAAAAACACGTGTCAGATTCGCTTCTTGAGTGTCAGCATCCCCTTTTTTACAATACAAGGTAATTTGAAAAGCGCACTCGACAATCCGTTCTTTTTTCTCGGATTGTGCGACAATTCCCCGCCAAAAATTGGCTTCTTCAATCGCAGCTTGGCTGTTAGCCGCCATTTGTCTTGCTCGCTGTAAGGCGGTGCGACTCCGAAGCTGTATTTTAAGCCCTTCGCCTGATTGTTTTAAAATCCGAATTAAGAGGCTATAGACAAAAGGACAGCCTATGCGCTTAGTATTGGAAAATAAGTCGCCAATAGTGTCCGACATTTCCGCTAAAAACACCGGTGTTTTAGGATAGTTATTGACCTTAAAGGTTCTGATTTCCCAATCATTTTCATTCACCAAAATGCGCTGGCTTGTGACTTTATGCGTATGGGGACTTGTGCCGATTTGAGTAGACAATTGTTCTAAAGGATCCCAGGGCAATTGGCTAGGGTATAAATTATCGGATGGCCGCAAGAGTTCATCGACCAACGATAACAGCCCTTCTGGTCCTACCACTTGAACACGCACCCCCATACTTTTAAATCCGCTTATAAGACGCTTTTGAAAAGACACCCCTGTTTCATCCGTGCATCGCATGACTTCATCTAGCATCACCGAAAAATACAACTGAAAATCCCGGAGTAAATAATCCTGTCCGGGAATGATGGATTCCAAAGCACCTTTTTTAAAAAAAGCCGCTCGCATCTCAGCATTCTTTTCTAAAACAGCCCCTCGACCCTGTCTTGAATTCCTAAAGGCATCAAATTGCGCACCGATACGGGGAGAGGCATATAATAAAACTTGTACCATCGCCCCTTCAGGTAAAACCCTTTGTAATAAATCGTACATCACAACATCATCATGTGGACCGGCACCCTGCATGGGATGGGTTTTTAATAAAAAACCTTTGGCACTCGTATTATGAAAAAGCTTCGTTTTGCTATCAAAGCTCTGATACGGCAAACATTCTGCAATCGGATGTAAGCCTAAAAAGTTATTTAGCCTATGCATAACCCCTGATTGGATTTTGCCACCCACATCATCGCCAAAGATGTAGTGTTCAATACTGCCTGATAGGCTCAATTTAAAACGCTCAAAAAAATTCAATTATCTACCCTCCACCCAATGTGCAGGTGTTACAACCGTATTCAGAAAAGTTTGTTGATGAAAAGTACCATCCACACTTTCATAAGGTGCCAACCAAATGCGTAGGATTTTTTCGGGGACTCTTTGGGGTTCTTTTGTCTCAATAGATGTAAAATCTGTTGTAAAAGCAAGTGATTCTGTATTCATAAAATCTTCTTTGGTTTTGCTGTTATTTTTGGGAGATTTTGTACCCTGCTCACCCCTATCCACCATGGCATTGACTTCTGATAAGCTTTTACAGGAAACCCCATCCGTATAAGGACAATCAAATTTTTTAAGACCACAACCTGTTATGAGCATTAAACCAACAAAAATTAAGCCTATTTTCTTAGTCATTAGCATACTCCTTCAAACAAACTAGTTCTGTAAAAAGTCCCCTATTTTAAATTCCTCTGTAGATTCTTTAAGCCGTTTTTGCGGCAAAGGTTCTTTTCTTTCCCCGAATTTACTACCGGTGTGAAAAACAACATCTACTTCGCGATTGGCCGAAATCTGAATAATGGGCTGCAATTGTTCTAAACGTTTAATGGCATAGCGGGACAGTAATTCAAAAGCACTGCCAGTACCCTCAGACCCGGCTTTCATTAAAATGTCTTTGCCTTGCAAAGTATGAACTGAACCAAAAGGTGTCATGGACGAAGTCCCGGTTGCAGCACCCGCCGCTTTTCCTAAACCCGAAAATAAGCCGCTGATAAAGCCTTGGGCTAATAATTCGCCATCCCGGGTTATCATCGGACCTCTGATGCCCGCTTTGCCATCGGTGCCGACGATAAAGCCACCCACATCGGTTTCAATAATCGAATTATCTTTTTGCACACAGCTTAATTTCTCAATACGCACCAAAGCGCGTTCCGAAGAATAATCACCGTGGGCCGCTGCAATGATGCGACAATCTTTCATATCGCCGACCGCACCATTGGGTAAATTGCCTTTATGAATTAATCGCAATAATACGGGCTGAGGGTTTTGTTGAGCTGACAATCCTACAGACACATCAACGCCATTTAATAAAACAGCTCTGGCAAAGGTTCCTGCGGGAATATAATCATCAATATGGGGGACTTTTGTTTTTGGGTCAATCGGTTTTGGTGCGAGCATCAATTTTTCAGAAAAAAGGCGTTTGTGCACAGTATTGTTTGCTCTAAATAATGCAGCGTCACTATTGCTGGCATTATTGTGAACAAAAGCCCCTTGGTTTTTAAATTTTGTGCTCATGGGTTTGGTCCATTCTTGAGCGGGCAAACTTTGTTGTTCCTCTTTAATAAGGTTTTTTTCAGTAATCCCTTTTTGGTCTTCTAAACGTTTGACAACCAATTCAATTAACTTCTGTTGTTCTTCTAGGCTCAAAGATTCTGTTTTTGGAACGGGTTCTAACAGTTTACTCTCTAAAGCTTCAATCTTTTTTTGTAGATTCTCTTGGGTCTTGGTTTGGTTTTTTAGAACCTGCTCTGATTTATACATCCAATAATTTTTATCTTCCAGCTGCCTTGAAACATCATACACAGGCGCGATTTTAGAAACCGGCTCAGAGCCAATATCAGCATTACCTGAGTTCAGTATCCAATTCAGAATTAAAATCATGAGCAAAACCACAATCGAGCCAACCAAAACTAAAAACAATTTATTTTGTTTAGTCTTGCTCTCTACGCTAGAGGGCACAATGGTTTCTTGTGTCTCTTTTGTTTCTGAGTTTTCAATGATTTTATCCATTTTGTCTTACCACATAAATTTTGGTTTTTTGTTTAGAAGTGAGGTTCTTATTTACAATTGAAACCGCGCGCACATTGGGTTTATAAAAATCAGTTTCTTTGAGTTCAATAGGAATTTTTTGGGTATTGTTAAGCTCTAATACCTCAGCACGCAGTGACTGGCCTTTATAAGTTTTCATATGCAGCACTTCTAAGTCCTTAGAGGCTTTAGTTTTGAGATTCAGGATTTCAACCGAATAGCCTTCCAAAGGCGCATCATTATGCAGCGCTTTGATAAGATTCATCACCACAACTTCATAAGGCTGTAATTGTTCAAAAAGAGCTGCTACTTTTTGTGCTGGCTCTAATGTTAAGAGGATGCTACCCGCAGGTTTTTCAGTGGGTGTTAGCAATAGCATGAGGGTTCGCTCTTTTTCAGTATTGATAAACAATTGAATAGGCTCATGGTTGTTATCTTCTGGCTGAAGATAAATGTGTCCGAGTACCTCATCCTTATCTAACTGGAAGCGCGTCGTTGATGCTTTAACACCCGTAATACGGTCGTTTTCGACCGCAATATGGGTAAGCCCCGTTGCCGAAATCTTAAGTTTTGTTTCTGTATCGTCTTTAATGCGAACCCGTTCAGCACCAAATGAAGCGATAGGTAATATAAAAATCAAAACCATTAATAAAAACTTAATCATTTTTAATATCCTCAAATTTCTTGACATAAAACCTTCCATTTTTAATCCTAAACTCCATGCGAAATTGTTTCTCAGTTGTTTCAACAGATTGATTTCCTAGCATCGTTTTTAAATGTCCTTTCACTAACACTAAAAGCTTGGCATTATCTATCTGAAAAGACTGTGCACTGAAGCTCGTGCTAATACCCCGTTCTTCAATCAGTGTTTGTTGGGCAGTTAGCATTGACTTAACTGCACTGTAACTATCGGGGTCAGTATGTTCTAATAACTGGCTCAATCGAACCTGAAAGTTTGTCTCATTCGCACTTAACAAAAGACTGCCCCAAAAGTCCGCCATTTGTTCTAAATAGCTGTCGGATACCGTGTCTTTCGCTACCCAAAATTTATGCGTCACCAAGGGTGGTATCACGACAATCCGTTCTCTGCCAATTAAAAAGAGGTTGGAGAGGGCAAGCAGTATCAATAGAAGACTTAAAAAACCAGTGGTGTAAACTAATAACTGTCTTTGCCGCAGAAGTCTGTTTTTTTGACTTTCCAAGGTTTTATTATTCATCCTATCCACTCTTTGATATAGGAGGGTGCAATAGCTTTATAACGTCTTTTTGAAAAAGGCATAAACCAATAATCAACTGAAGACAGTAAATCGCCATAAGCACCCCGGGTTAAGAGTTTTAGCCCTTTGTATAACGTGACCCCTATTAAAAGCCCTAAAATCCAAGAAAAAAAGAAACCAATCACACATAAAGGCCCCAAAAAGACGGCAAGCTCACTCACCGTCCAACGAATAATTTTTTCAGGTTCGTTTAAAAATCCCGGAACCAAGGCTAATGTTTTTTGAGTAAGTTCTGTCATGATTGTCCTAAATAATCGCCGTTGCGGTCAGTTTTGCGCCTAATCCCAAACAAAGGGCTGCGGCGGTTGCTGAGATGCCCGCACTTTTAAAATTCTGAATAGCCGCTAATTGATAACCAAAATTAAGGCCCGCTCCACTGCCAATCAGATAAAAGCCCCAAGACACTATTTTTTTAAGCCAGGTAAAAATCGCATCTAACTCATCCACTCTGGCATCAACCGGTGCAGCCAGTGCATCCGACACATAAAAAGCACTGACTGCAACCAAACATAAAGCCAAAGCGGGTGTCCCTACCCATCTTATTTTCCTTAAACCTTTTTTTAATTTCATAATGCCCTCTGCAATACAATTAATCTTTGCCATAAGATTCAATTTTTTGACTCAATGTTCTGTGATACAACATCTCAATACCACGACTCGTGCCAATAGCGGGATTTTTAATCACACCCCTTTTAATTTTATTAATAGATGATTGGCAAATGCCTAATTCTTCTGCAATACGCATTTCGGTTAGTCCTAACGCTGTTAATTTTTCTAAGATTTCTTTTGTCTTCATGATTCACTTCCTTTGTTTAGCGTACCCTCAAATCATAAGCATAAAACCCATTTTTGAATACGCTCACGTATGAGGGGTATTAGAACAAGATATTGATTTATTTAAATCATTGCTCAAAGCTTTGCTTAACAAGCAACCAATATGATAGGGCGTTTTAGCTTTGAGTTTTCGTTTGATAGTTCGCTGATGCCCTTCTACCGTGTGAACCGATATCACTAACGCTCTCGACACTTCTTTAGCAGTCATGCCCTCAATTAAACAAAGGCCCACTTCTTTTTCCCGGGTCGTTAATTTTTGCATATTCATGATTCATCCTTTTTTTTACCAAAAGTTGTTTGACATATTTCAAGAATTTGTGCTGAAAGCGCTTTATTTGAGCTTTGTTGCAATAAAGATACACCACCGCCTGTTTTAAGAACTTCTTCGGCTTTACTTGCATCACCCAGCAATAAGGGTGTGTCTATTGCATAACCGTTCTTGGTATTTTCAGTCTCAAAAATACCGCATAAGTGACTCGGATAACGGTTAGGATGTTTAAGCACAAAGCCCATATAACGCTTTTGAAATTCCAGTGCAGCGAAAGGCATTTGTTCATTCGTCATGCGGCAAAGTTTTACCCAACCGCCCATATCTTCGAGTACCGCATGGATTAACGCATCATCAAAAACAACGCTCTCGTAAGCACCGACCTGATGAATCGCTTTTTCAACCTTGGTCCAAGCAGAGAGTGCTTTCGTCTCCCCACTGCCTTCAATCAATCGCACAATGTCAGCCGGCTTTGGAAAAAATTGTCCAAAATCGGGATTATTGATATGGGCGTTAAATGCACGTGTAACATCCTCCATCTCAAAAATTTCAAGCGTTTGCCAATAAATTTTGCTTAAATCCCTAGAAATCGTTTTACCGTACAACGCTCCAATGCCCATCATCAAAGCACCAAAGGTTTTTAAATCAGAGGTTCGCATTTTCTGCCTCCATGATGGTTTCGGTTATCCATTCTTCGAGCGTCTCTCGATTTGCTTGGCTCTGTTTTTCGTCCTGAGACAACGGATGCGGTGGATAATCAAAATTGTGCATGAAGCGATCGATTTGATCAGCATCACGCAAAATAATCTGCAAACCATCAAACCGCTGCCCCCTCGCATTCTCACCCATGTTGTGCGGCGTATAGCTGCAACCGGTGATGGCGTTGCAAAGTTGTTCTGCTGTGTAGCCAGAAGACAAGGCTTTCTCGATGGTAGCTCTCCGCTTGCCATCAAGCCTAGCGTTCGGATGATGCATCAGGTGCTGCCAATGTTCGAAAATTTTTTTAACGAGGCCATCAACCCCCCGTCGTCGAGTCTCTGACTCGACAAGAGAGTTGTTCCTTTCCCTTCCATGTTCCCTTCCATTCCCTTCCCTTCCAAACGTGCATGCACGTGCAGTGTCCGTGCATGCACGTGTCGCATCAAACACGCGTGTTTCAGGCATCAATGGCACGTCATTTTGTGATGGGGATTCAACTTGCAAATTATTGCGTATATTGGATTTTACTAATTCAGCTGCTTTTGATTGCTCTAAGGCAGGAATGACACTCTTTGTTTCGTGCTGATTAATGTATTGATGCTTAGACCAAGAAGGGATGCAACCATAATATTCATCTTCATGTTGATACTTTTTAATAAAACCACGCTCGGCTAATGCCTCAAGTACGCGAGATAAATCCAAATTATCATAAGGCAATAAATCCCGTTTTAAACGTCTCGGCTGCCATCTAAAACGTCCTTCTCGATCACAACAAGTAAATAATCCAATAAAAGCTAATCTTAGCGGTAAATGGTAATCCATCTCTGCTTCAAATAATCCTT
The DNA here is from genome assembly GCA_052034335.1 of Pseudomonadota bacterium. Classification (GTDB taxonomy): domain Bacteria; phylum Pseudomonadota; class Gammaproteobacteria; order UBA6186; family Azoamicaceae; genus CADEGZ01. Next base: position 21,633 of record JBPOIR010000028.1, read on the forward strand.
CATGGCTAAACAACTCCGGTTTAACGGTTCTAATTTTTGGGATCATAGCGAACTCCTTTTTAAAAATGCGAAAGCTTATTCCTTGCTCTTCCAGCTCTCGATACACTATGGACTTAAATCGCTATTTTGACTGTGGCCCTATGGGCCATTTTTTAAAAAACTGTGCAAGACCGAACCTAATTCTATATGTGTATCGCAGTCGCATTTTATTTTTATATTGCTAACATGACGCTTAATGGTATTCCTGGAACGACATAATACGGTTGCAAGCTTATCTGTTCTATAACCTGACATTAAATAAGCAGCGACAATAGATTCTTGGGTGCTTAACAAATTTTGAGAGCCTGCCTTTAACGCCCGAGCCACATCATTGTTCAGAAATATTTCGTGCATACAATAACACTCCCTGTGTGAATTGCTTAATCAGCCGTCTTTGCTATGCGCGATTTATAATGTGACGCTTAATTAAAGGTTTGTATATCACCCTATGGGCCATTTTTTAGAAAATTTTGGCTGTGTACAATGCTTCGCAAACTGGGGAAAAGTTGATGAATAAAGTGATGGACAACAAGATTGACCACATTTTATTCACGAACTTTACCCCACGTTGCACACAGTGGGAGGTTGCAATCATCATCATTTATATAAAAATAACAAGTTTGAATGCTAGGATTTTTGGTTATTTGGGAGAATTGACGAAAACATAAATTGCGCCAAAAATGATCCTCTGGGCCATATACAAGTTACAGCAAATGTTTAATATTGTATTGAATGAGTATACAAAAGGAGACGATTTATGCTTTATGATTACGTGACAAGAAAAGAACGCTTAAAACAATTACAGCCGGTACAAAAACGCGGATGGCACTCTCTATTTTCTAGGTTTAAGAAAAACAAACTAAATCGAAGTATTAAAACAGTTGAACGGACTCAGGCTTCTCAACTTGAATCGCTTGACTCCAATACCACCCCACAACAGCGGTGGGTCTTAGAACGTCACATGGGTCAATCGTTTTGGATTGGTGATGATATTCAAATTGTTGTACTGGGTTACACCAAAGGTGTGATGCATATTGGGGTTAAAACTCGGCTAGGAATACGGGTTGTAAAAGCGGAACTGGATAAAAAAGGGGGTTAAGAAAATGACTAAATCAGTATTGCCTAAAATTGCCCCTACCCTTTTGAGATCCAAAAAAAATTATAAGTTAAAATTCAGTATTATATCATTTGTGTTATGCTTATCGCTCTTATCAAAAAATATAATCTGCATGAGCCGTTAGTACCACAATCGGTAAAATAGCACGGCTATAATTTTTGCGAATAAATTTAGCCACTTCGAATCCATCAACATCTGGCAATCCAAGATCAAGTAAAACCAGATTGTAGTCGGAAATTTCTCTTTGCATCGCTTCTTTTCCCGTGGAAACACAGTCAACGAGACAACCTTTTTTTTCTAAAATCATGGTCGCAACTTTTACTGCAAAAAAATCATCCTCAACAACAAGAATTTTAATCTGTCCAGCTACAATATCATTCATAACCATCAGGTTCCTCCCAATCAATCTAATAACGACTCTCTAAATGGGATAAAAACTTTAAAAATAGAACCTTTAATGAAAGCTATATTTGATGAAATGCTTGCTTTGACAAACTAAAGAATAATTTTTAAAATTTCCCTGAGCTCAACGTTTTTTATTGTTTGGAATGCAGTACACGTTAAGATTGTTGTCAATGATGCAGCGGGCCTATACGCGCTAATCGCATGTTGTGCTTAAATTGTGCAATGATATTCATTTGAATCCGTTGGCTCTGCGACTCTGTTCAATTTGTGTTGATACCCATGCTTCGATCTCCTGTTCTACCCAACCAACCGCTTTAGCACCTAATGAAATTTGTTTTGGGAATTTACCTTGTCTCATTTGTAAGTAAATGGTTGCACGAGAAAGACCCGTTTTATTTTTTACTGCTGATAACCTTAAGATAGTAGTCATCCTATGAACTCCTGAACCCGTTTTAGAAATTTATTAAACACATTTTCACTGATAAATATGCACCTTAATCATTAGCTTGTCTGTGGCCCTATGGGTGATTTTTTAAAATATTTTTTAGACCAAGCGAAAGACTAGGTTTTTTGCGCATCTTTGACAGCAAATTTTTTAAAACCCAACCCCAACATCCGGCGTTTGTACTTTCTTCTTTAGTTCATCTAAATACTCGGCCCATTTCTGCATCATCTCTCGTCTATCCTCTAAGTACGTGGTACGGTTATAAGCACGTCCATTCGGATCTTTAACGGCATGCGCCAACTGATGTTCGATAATATCCGGTCTAAATTTTAAAACCTCATCTAAAAGCGTGCGTGCTGTGGCTCTAAAACCATGCGCTGTCAATTGTGTTGCATCATAACCTAATTGTCTTAAGGCTGAATTAACCGTGTTATCAGAGATGGGGCGGTTTTTCATTCTACAACCCCTAAAAAGATATTTGTCTTGACCCGTTAGCGGCTGAAGCTCTTGAATAATTTTTATGGCTTGCCTTGATAAAGGTACAATGTGGGGTTGGCGCATTTTCATTTTTTCGGCTGCAATATGCCACTCAGCCGTTTCTAAATTGATTTCTGACCATTCGGCATGACGTAACTCGCCTGGACGGACAAACACCAAGAGCGAAAGTTCTAAAGCGCATTTAGTCACAAAATAACCCTGGTATCCTTCGATGGCTCTAAGCAACTCTCCGAGCCTTAAGGGATCTAAAATCGTCGGCCGATGTTTGACGATGGATGGCGGCAGAGCACCGCGTAAATCTGCTGCGGGATCTCTTTCACACTTCCCTGTTGCAATGCCATAGCGAAAAATCTTGCTACAGTATTGATGGCTACGGTGTGCGGTTTCTAAGGCACCTCTATTTTCAATACGGCGTAAGATAGTTAATAATTGTGGTGCGGTTATCTCCGATATAGGACTTTTGCCAAGCCACGGAAAAATATCGTTTTCTAAACGACCGAGAATTTTATCACTGTAAGTCTTGACCCAGCGTGTAGAATATTTGCTAAACCATTCGCGCCCAACCGCTTCAAAAGTGTTCTCTAGAGCCGTCTCTGTGGCACGTCTTGCGACTTTTTTAGCAATGCCAGGGTCAATGTCATTGGCTAATTGCTTTCGGGCATTGTCTCGCTTTTCTCTGGCATCCGATAATGAAACTTCCGGGTACACGCCTAAAGCAAGTGCCTTTTCCTTGCCAAGGAAGCGATACTTCAAGCGCCAGTACTTAGCACCCAGAGGTGTCACTAAGAGGTATAGACCTTTTTCATCGGAGAGTTTGTAGGCTTTTGTTTTGGCCTTAGAGTTGCGAATTTTAACATCGGTTAA
>JBPOIR010000082.1:0-3508 GCA_052034335.1 Pseudomonadota bacterium
GTCAGCGTTTTTCCGAAAACTGGCAAAAAGTATTATTGTTAGAGCCCGCTTTAGATGAAACGATTACGCATCCCGTGAACCAAACGGCGAGACACATCTATTTGGATGCTGAGAAGACGCGTAAAGAGGCAAAAATTAAAAGTTTCTCTAAAGAATACGGGTTGTTTTTCTTTTTCAATAGTCAATGCAAATTTTGCGAGGCCTTTGCGCCCACGGTTAAAACATTTGCAGATAAATATCAGTGGGAAGTCCTACCTATTTCTTTAGATGGCGGGACTTTAGCCGCCTTTCCAAACCCTAAAACCGATAATGGCTTGGCTGCCCGTTTAAAAATTACCACTGTACCCAGTTTAATTGCAATGCATGTGAAAACGAAAGCCATTATTCCACTCAGTTTTAAACTGATCTCTGAAACTGAATTAGAGCAGCTTATCGATTTAATGACTCGAACAGATTTGAGGTAATAACTTATGTTTAAATTTTTAAGACCAATCGTTTTTATGCTAATCAGCTTTAATACTGAAAGCAGTGTTAAAAATGATTTAGAACAATTTTTTCAAGACCGGGGCTATAGCGCCAATGTCACCAGCGGTGGGGCTTATCGTGACCAAAAGGGGAGCTACTTTACGGGTGGCAGTATTATGGCGCGATCAAAAGCGAGTAATACTGAATTATTAAGCTTACAGATGCCTAATTTTAAAAGTGGCTGTGGCGGCATTGATTTATTTACAGGCGGTTTAAGCTTTATCAGCGATGAAGCCTTTATGCAAATGGCCAGGAATATTGGCAGCAATGCTTTGGGCTACGGTTTCAGTTTAGCGTTGCAAACTGTCACGCCACAAATTAAAAGCACCTTAGATCGATTAATGGCCATTAGCCAAGATGTGAATAATATGAATATTAATTCTTGTTCTATGGGAGCTGCGGTACTGGGTGGGGTTTGGCCTAAAACCGATGCCTCTTCGCAATTACTCTGTCATGCCATGGGTACCAGTCAAAATACTTTTACGGATTATGCGCAAGCGCGTCAAGGCTGTGGGGCTGGCGGTAGACGGGATGCGGTGAATAATCAAAAGAAGGATAGGCCGGAATTTAAAGATATGTTGGGCGATGAATTTAATTTGGTGTGGAAGGCCTTAAAGAAAAACCCTTTATTTACGGGAGACAAAGAACTCGCTGAATTATTTATGAGTTTATCAGGAACCATTATTACCAAAAAAATGGGTGCTGATGACAATATCTATTTATTGCCCCGACATATTCCTTTTTTGGTGGATAACGATGCTTTGTTAAATGCGCTTATCAAGGGCGGCGTTGCCGAAATCTATCATTGTGATACCGATGTAGAAGACGGTTGCTTAAATCCTGTTAAACAGAGAGTCACGATTCTGGAGGCAGATGCCTTATTAGAAAAAGTGAATGCTTTTATTAACTCACTGGTTGGAAAGCTTAAAAATGATAGAGCCAGCACCCCTGCTGAAATGGGTTTTGTCAATGCCACCAATATTCCAATTTTTAAAATTTTAGCGGTACAAACTGCTTTTAAAACGGACAATAACCCTTTGCAATCGCCTGAATTAGCGGAAGTGATTGCCTATGACATACTTTTAAAATACCTAAGCCGTGCTTTGGATATCGTATCCGATAGTCTTAGGCACATTCAGGGTGTACAGCTTAATGATTTTGATATTAAGCCCTTTGCTAAAAACCTTCATTTCGCAAAGACCCTGATTTATCAGCGCAGACAAGGCTTATTCCAACAGCTCAATGCCAACTTAGCCATTATGGAGCGCACTCAACAAATTGAACGTCAACTTCATCAATTATTTGCAGAGGAGTATGAATAATGGCTTATACCATTACATCTTTTGGAGGGGGTGAAACCTTGGTTTATGTGTTTAATGCCATGGCCACCGTACTCTCATTCTCGCCTCAGGGGCTAGCCAATACGCTCATTCGTCTAGCGGGCATTATAGGCGTGTTCTGGGTGCTTATTGTGTCGATGTTAAAGCAATCCATTTTACCCGTCGTTCAATGGTTTGTCTGGTTTTTATTGGTCTTGAATGTACTCTTGGTGCCTAGAGCAACCGTTTATATTCGAGATCCCATTACGTATCATCTTCAACTTCAAAGAGTCGACAATGTGCCGATGATTTTAGCTTTCTTGGGTGCAACCATCAGTGAGATTGGCGCCAGTTTAAGCCAAGGGGTAGAAAAGGTTTTTAGATTGCCGGATTATCTGCCCTATCATGAAACCGGCGTCGTCTTTGGTTCCAGGCTTCTTTCTGAAAGCCGTCAGTTTAAAATTGAAGACCCGCTTTTTAACCAAAACATGCAACGCTTTGTACAGCAATGTGTGATGTACGATGCCATGATTGGCTATAAATATAGCCTAAAAGAGTTGCGTAGCTCTGACAATATTTGGGAATTGGTTTCGAGCCAAGCCTCCCCCCTCTTAGGGTTTTTATACCGAGAAGCGGATATTGAAAATAACCGCATTGTGACCTGTAAAGTAGGGGCCGATTTATTAAAAACGCAATGGAGAGCTGAAACCGATAGAGCCGCCAAAAAGTTTGGTCGTCGGTTCTTCCCCGCCTTACAAGAAGCCCAAGCTCGCAATGTTTTTTTACAAAATCTGCCTCAATCCTATCAGTTGCTCTCCAATATTTCTGCAAGTGCTTCTGATATATTGCAGCAAGAAATGATGATTAATGCGGTTCAAAGCGCCAGTCAACACAAAGCGAGTCAATTGGGTGCAGCCACTAATTATGCGGTCAGCAAGGGTACCCTACAGCAGCGATATTCCTATGAAATTGCAGGTGAGATGGCGCGAAATGCCTTGCCCATCATGAAAAACGTTTTTGAAGCCATCGCCTATGGCGCTTTTGTATTTATTTTTCCGCTGATGACTTTACCCAATGGTTATCAAATCTTGGCAACCTACCTGGGAATTCTAATCTGGATCCAAATGTGGGCGCCGCTGTACGCGATTTTAAATTTGATTATGACTATCACCGCCCGCCATCAAGGCATAGCTTATGTTGGTGGTGAAGGCTTGACCCTTAGCACTTCCCATGGTCTGTCAAACCTGAATAGCGATATGGCGGCTTTAACCGGTTGGTTATCTTTCAGCGTTCCGGCCATTGCTTACATGATGATTAAAGGAGGAGCGAGTTCCTTTGTGCATTTGGCGAATCACTTAGGTTCTGCGGCGCAATCCGCAATTTCTAGCAGTGCACACGAAGTCGTTGGCGGCAATATCAGTTTAAGCAATTTTAGCCAGGGCACCCAAAATATGTACAACAAATCTGCTTTTCAAACGCGTGTTAGCCCAGAACATCATTCGGGGCAATTTTCACACAGCTTAGCCGATGGCGCTATTCAGGTTACGACCGCCAATGAACAGGTCTTTTTGAGTGGCAGTGGCAAAAATGTTTCAAGCCTTAAAACCAGTATTTCAGCGAGTAATAATTTCTCTTCTCAGCTAACAAAGGCTAGCGCCAAAGAG